>NZ_JBHIRU010000003.1:0-183626 GCF_042197425.1 Bartonella sp. AA126HLJHH | reverse complement strand
GTTTTGCTATTCGTGAAGGTGGTCGTACTGTTGGTGCCGGTATCGTCTCTAAGATCATTGAATAAATAATGCTTGTTGAGTGCTTTGATTATTGAAGGCACTTTGTATAACAGGGAAATAAAGAGCATGAACAGTCAGAATATTCGCATTCGCTTGAAAGCGTTTGATCATAGAATTCTTGATACGTCGACGCGTGAGATCGTATCGACTGCTAAACGTACCGGTGCAAATGTCCGTGGTCCCATTCCGCTTCCGACGCGGATTGAGAAGTTTACGGTCAATCGTGGACCGCATATCGATAAGAAAAGTCGTGAGCAGTTTGAGATGCGAACACATAAGCGTCTTCTTGACATTGTTGATCCAACGCCGCAAACAGTGGATGCGCTTATGAAGCTCGATCTTTCTGCTGGTGTGGATGTAGAAATTAAGCTCTGAGGTTTGAGGACAGAAGGAACAGACCCGATGCGTTCAGGTGTAATAGCACAGAAGCTGGGCATGACCCGTATTTATAATGATGCTGGTGAGCATGTGCCGGTGACGGTACTTCGTTTGGAGAATTGTCAAGTCATTGCTCAGCGTACAGTTGAAAAGAATGGTTATACTGCTGTTCAATTAGGTGTAGGCTTTGCTAAGGTTAAGAATACTTCACAAGCTCTTCGTGGACATTTTGCTAAGGCTTCTGTTGAGCCTAAAGCCAAAATAGCAGAGTTTCGTGTGAGTCCCGACAATCTTCTTGATGTTGGTACTGAGATTACAGTGGAACATTTTGTTCCAGGACAAAGAGTTGATGTGACTGGTACCAGTATTGGTAAGGGGTTTGCTGGTGTTATGAAACGACATAACTTTGGTGGACATCGTGCTTCTCATGGTAATTCGATTACACATCGTGCTCATGGTTCTACAGGGCAGTGCCAAGATCCTGGTAAAGTTTTTAAAGGTAAAAAAATGGCTGGCCATATGGGGCAAGTGCGTGTAACAACACAGAATATTGAAGTTATTTCCACTGATAGTGAGCGTGGTTTAATTTTAGTGCGTGGTGCTGTTTCTGGTTCTAAAGGTTCTTGGATTTTGATACGGGATGCTGTGAAGAAGCGTCTTCCTGATAATGCTCCAAAGCCTGCTGGTATTCGCCGTCTTGTGAAGGAGAAAGCGGAAATGGTTACTCCGGTGATGGAAACCTCTGAGGTTGAGGGAGCCTAATAATGGATCTTGTAATTAAAACTCTTGATGGTAATGAAGCTGGCAAATTAAAGGTTTCTGAAGCTATTTTTGATCTTGTTCCGCGTGAGGATATTTTGCAACGTGTTGTTCGTTGGCAGCTTGCACGTCGTCAGCAGGGAAGTCATCAATCCCAAGGTCGTTCTGATGTGTCGCGAACAGGGGCAAAAATGTTTAAACAGAAAGGAACTGGGCGTGCTCGACATTCATCTGCACGTGCACCGCAGTTTAGGGGTGGGGGTAAGGCACATGGACCGGTGGTTCGTAGCCATGCGCATGATCTTCCTAAAAAAATTCGTGCTCTTGGGTTGCGTCTTGCTTTATCTGCAAAATTAAAAGCAAAAGATTTGATTATTGTGGATGAGTTGGCTGTTAAGAATGCTAAAACGAGGATGCTTGTTTCTCATTTTTCTAAGCTTGGATTTAATAACGCTCTCTTGATTGGTGGTAAAGAGATTGATATTAACTTTTTTCGTGCAGCCTCTAATATCCCTAATATTGACATTTTGCCTATTCAGGGAATTAATGTTTATGATATTTTGCGTCGCAGCAAACTTGTTTTATCAAAAGCAGCTGTTGAGGCTCTTGAGGAGCGTTTTAAATGACAGATATTCGCCATTATGATATAATTATTAGTCCAGTTATTACTGAAAAGGTGACTATGATTTCTGAATATAATCAAGTTGCTTTTAATGTCGCGCCGAAAGCGACGAAGCCTGAGATTAAGGCTGCTGTTGAAGCGCTTTTTAGCGTAAAAGTTAAAGCAGTTAACACGATAGTCCGTAAGGGTAAAGTGAAGCGTTTCAAAGGTATAGTTGGTCGGCAGAGTGATGTCAAAAAAGCGATCGTAACTCTGGCCAGTGGTCAGACTATCGACGTTTCGACAGGTCTTTAAGAGGCTCGGAGATAGGAATAATGGCACTTAAGCAATTTAATCCAACTACACCTGGGCAGCGTCAGCTTGTTATTGTGGAACGTTCTTGTCTTTATAAGGGAAAACCTATAAAGATGTTAACTGAAGGTTTGTCTTCAAAGGGTGGGCGTAATAATCGCGGTCGTGTTACTGCTCGTTTTCAGGGTGGTGGACATAAACGTAGTTATCGGTTTGTCGACTTTAAGCGTCTTAAACATGATGTTTCAGCAAAGGTTGAGCGTTTAGAATACGATCCTAATCGTACCGCTTTTATTGCTTTAATCCGCTATGAGGATGGGCAATTGAGTTATATTCTTGCGCCACAGCGTCTTGGTGTTGGTGATTCTGTTATGGCTGGTTTAAATGTGGATGTTAAACCAGGTAATGCTATGCCTCTTGGTAATATGCCTGTAGGCACAATTATTCATAATGTTGAGATGAAGCCAGGAAAAGGGGGGCAGATTGCACGTTCAGCAGGTGCTTATGCGCAGTTGGTTGGACGAGATCATGGTATGGCTATTCTTCGTTTAAATTCTGGTGAACAGCGTTTGGTTCCGAGTAGCTGTTTTGCAACTGTTGGCGCTGTTTCAAATCCTGATCATGGGAATATTAATGATGGTAAGGCGGGTCGGTCACGTTGGCGTGGTAAACGTCCACATGTTCGTGGTGTTGCTATGAACCCCGTTGATCATCCACACGGTGGTGGTGAAGGTCGTACATCGGGGGGACGCCATCCAGTTTCTCCCTGGGGTAAACCTACGAAAGGTAAGCGTACGCGCTCCAATAAAGCCACTGATAAATTTATTATGCGTACGCGTCATCAACGCAAGAAATGAGAAAGGTAGTCTGAGGTGGTTCGTTCAGTGTGGAAAGGTCCGTTTGTTGACGGCTATCTTCTTGGTAAAGCAGAGAAGGTACGTGCAAGTGGGCGCAATGAAGTTATAAAAATATGGAGTCGTCGCTCTACTATTTTACCGCAATTTGTTGGTTTAACTTTTGGTGTTTACAACGGTAATAAGCATATTCCTGTTTCTGTTTCTGAAGAGATGGTTGGGCATAAGTTTGGTGAGTTCGCTCCTACCCGGACTTATTATGGTCATGGTGCCGATAAGAAAGCGAAGAGGAAGTAGGAATGGGAAAAGCTAAAGTTTCGCGCCAGCTTAAAGATAATGAAGCAAGAGCTGTCACGCGGACAATTCGTGTTAGTCCGCAGAAGCTTAATTTAGTTGCTGCAATGATTCGTGGTAAAAGAGTTAATGTAGCGCTCGCTGATTTGATGTTTTCACGCAAGCGTATTGCTGCTACTGTGAAAAAAACGCTTGAATCAGCAATTGCAAATGCAGAAAATAACCACGATCTTGATATTGATTCGCTTGTTGTGGCGGAAGCTTATGTTGGTAAGTCGATAGTGATGAAGCGCTTTCATGTTCGTGGTCGAGGGCGTGCTAGTAGAATTGAACGTCCATTTTCGCATCTTACTGTTATTGTTCGTGAAATTACCGAAAAAGTGGAGGCCGCGTAATGGGGCAGAAGATCAATCCAATAGGGCTTCGTCTTGGTGTTAATCGGACTTGGGACTCTCGTTGGTATGCTGATAGTGGTGAATATGGGCGCCTTCTTCATGAAGATTTGAAAATTCGTTCATATGTGCTTGAGGAGCTTAAACAGGCGGCTATTTCTAAGGTTGTTATTGAGCGTCCTCATAAAAAGTGTCGTATTACAATTCATTCTGCACGTCCTGGTTTGATTATTGGTAAAAAGGGTGCTGATATCGAAAAGCTTCGTCGTAAGCTCTCAGAAATGACGGATGCTGAAACTTCATTGAATATTGTGGAGATTCGTAAACCGGAGATTGATGCGACAATTATTGCGCAATCAATTGCTCAACAGTTAGAGCGTCGTGTTGCTTTTCGTCGTGCAATGAAGCGTGCTGTTCAGTCTGCTATGCGTCTTGGTGCGGAAGGTATTCGTATCAATTGTTCTGGCCGTCTTGGTGGTGCTGAAATTGCTCGTATGGAATGGTATCGTGAAGGTCGTGTTCCACTTCATACCTTGCGTTCTGATGTTGATTACGGTACAGCAGAAGCTAAGACCGCTTATGGTATTTGTGGTATTAAAGTTTGGGTCTTTAAGGGTGAGATTCTTGAGCATGATCCGATGGCTTCAGAACGTCGTGCTACGGAAGCTGATCAATCTGGTTCTTCATCGAATCGTCGCCGCGAAAATGCTTAGTTTTTGAGATTGAACTAAAATTTGGAGTAGAGAACAATGTTGCAGCCAAAGCGCACAAAGTTCCGTAAACAGTTCAAAGGCCGTATTCACGGTTTTGCGAAGGGTGGTACGGATTTGAATTTCGGTGCCTACGGTTTGAAGGCTGTTGAGCCGGAGCGGGTTACTGCTCGTCAAATTGAAGCGGCGCGTCGTGCGATTACACGTTATATGAAGCGTTCTGGTCGTGTGTGGATTCGCATTTTTCCAGATCTTCCGGTTACATCTAAACCGACTGAAGTTCGTATGGGTAAAGGTAAGGGAAGTGTTGATTATTGGGCTGCACGTGTTGCTCCTGGTCGCGTCATGTTTGAGCTTGATGGAGTTCCGGAGGATGTTGCACGTGAAGCACTAAGATTGGGTGCTGCAAAGTTGCCTATAAAAACGCGTTTCATCCAGCGTATTGCTGAATAATGAGGTTAAGCGATGAGAGCCACAGAATTACGGGCGCAAACGCTCGACCAAATGAAAGATGAATTGGCTAAGTTAAAGAAAGAGCAATTTAATTTGCGTTTTCAAAAAGCAACAGGTCAATTAGAAAAGACAGCGCGCGTTAGACAAGTTCGTCGTGATATTGCGCGTATTAAAACTTTTCTTCGTCAAAAGATAAGTGAAAGTAAGGTTTAAGGAAATAAGAGATGCCTAAACGCGTTTTGCAGGGTGTTGTTATTAGCGACAAAAGTGATAAGACTGTTGTTGTCAAAGTTGAACGCCGTTATTCTCATCCGCTTCTTAAGAAGACTGTTCGGCAGTCTAAAAATTATAAAGCGCATGACGAAAACAACCAATTCAAGATTGGGGATCAAGTTTCTATTCAAGAATCTAGACCAATTTCGAAAGATAAATGTTGGATTGTTGTAAAAGACAATGTAGCGTAAAGAGTTAAGCTTATTGTTTTAGAATTTAACAGTGTGGTTATCATTGATAAATTTGAAGACGATAACTTTATCGTTATTTGGCAGGCAAATCCGAGTGTGTAAAAGATACAATCGGATATATGTATTAAGAGAAGGTGGCCAGTCATGATTCAGATGCAAACAAACCTCGACGTTGCTGATAATTCTGGAGCGCGTCGTGTCATGTGCATCAAAGTGTTAGGCGGTTCAAAGCGGAAATATGCTTCGGTCGGTGACATTATTGTTGTTTCGGTTAAGGATGCAATTCCTCGTGGCCGTGTTAAAAAAGGTGATGTTATGAAAGCTGTTGTGGTTCGTACTGCTAAGGATATTCGTCGCGCAGATGGTAGTGTCATTCGTTTTGATAGTAATGCTGCGGTTTTAGTGGATAACAAAAAAGAGCCGATCGGTACTCGTATCTTTGGACCTGTTCCCCGTGAATTGCGTGGTAGGAATCATATGAAGATCATCTCGCTTGCTCCTGAAGTTCTGTAAGGAGTAAATGTTATGCAAAAGATTCGAAAAGGTGATAAAGTTGTTGTTTTGTCCGGTAAGGATAAAGGATGTAGTGGTGAAGTAATTAAGGTTAATCCAAAAGAGAATAAGGCTTTTGTTCGTGGGATTAATATGATTAAACGTCATCAACGTCAAACGCAGAAGCAAGAAGCTGGAATTATTTCTAAAGAAGCTCCGATTCATCTGTCTAATTTGGCGATTGCTGATCCTAAAGATGGTAAGCCTACACGTGTAGGCTTTCGTATGAATGCAGATGGTAATAAAGTTCGTTTTGCCAAGCGTTCGGGAGAGTTGATTAATGGCTGAGGAAAGACAAATACCGCGTATGAAAGCGCATTATTTTGAAGTGATTCGTAAAGTGCTTCAAGAGAAGTTTAATTACAGAAATGCGATGCAAATTCCGCGGATTGATAAAGTTGTAATAAATATGGGGATAGGTGAAGCAACTGCTGATTCGAAGAAGCCTTCCCTTGCCGCTGAGGATTTAGGGCTAATAACGGGTCAGAAGGCTGTTGTTACGCGTGCGCGTAATTCTATTGCGACCTTTAAGGTTCGTGAAGGAATGCCTCTTGGGGCTAAAGTTACATTACGTAAAGATCGTATGTTTGAGTTTTTAGATCGTCTTGTGACGATTGCTCTTCCGCGGGTTCGTGACTTTCGTGGTTTAAATCCAAAGAGTTTTGATGGTCGTGGCAATTTTGCTATGGGTATTAAAGAACACATTGTGTTTCCAGAAATCAACTATGATAAAGTTGATCAAATTTGGGGCATGGATATTATCGTTTGTACGACAGCAAAAACGGATGATGAAGCTCGTGAGTTATTGCGTGCTTTTAATTTTCCTTTTCGTTCGTAACGGCAAACGTAGTGAGGTGAAATTATGGCCAAAGTAAGCGCCGTTGAAAAAAATAAGCGTCGTGAGGTGATGGTAAAGCGCTATGCTGCCCGTCGTGCACGTTTGAAAGCAATAGTTATGGATCAGAAGGTTTCTCTTGAGGAACGTTTTAAAGCTTCTGTTCAGTTGGCAGAGTTGCCGCGTAATTCTTCGAAAGTTCGTATTCGTAATCGCTGTGAGGTTTCAGGTCGTCCGCGGGCTTATTATCGTAAATTAAAAATGTCGCGAATTGCGTTGCGTGAGCTTGGCTCTATTGGCTATATTCCTGGTATTGTAAAGTCTAGTTGGTAAGAGGAGATTATTTAATGTCTATGTCAGATCCTCTTGGTGATATGTTAACACGTATTCGTAATGCACTTGGTCGTAAAAAAGGTAAAGTAGTTACTCCAGATTCGAAGCTTCGTGCGCACGTTCTTGATGTTCTTCAGTCGGAGGGTTATATTCGCGGATATAATCGAATTGATTTAGGTGATGGGAAAGCGGAGATTGAAATCGAATTGAAGTATTTTGAAGGGCTGGCTGCTATTCGTGAGATTTCACGTGTATCAAAGCCAGGGCGTCGTGTGTATGTTTCTGCTAAGTCACTTCCTCAGGTGGCAAATGGCCTTGGTATTTCGATTTTATCGACTCCTAAAGGCGTCATGGCAGATCATGAGGCGCGTGAACAGAATGTTGGTGGAGAACTCCTTTGTCGTGTTTTCTAAGTTATGTCAAGAAAACGGAAGAAAAAGTAGGTTAGAACAATGTCTCGTATTGGAAAGAAACCCATTTCAATTCCTTCTGGAGTTACTGCTACTGTTGAAGGACAGCTGGTTAAGGCAAAAGGTCCAAAAGGTGAGCTGAGTTACGTCGTCAATGATGAAGTCTTAGTCAAACTTGAGGAGAATATCATATCAGTTATGCCGCGGGATCAGTCAAAAGATGCGCGTTCTAAATGGGGTATGTCGCGCTCAATGATTGAGAACATTTTTTGTGGTGTGAAAGATGGTTTTGAAAAGAGGTTGGAGATTAATGGGGTTGGTTATCGTGCTGCTTTGCAGGGTAAGGATGTTCAACTATCTCTGGGCTTTTCGCATGATGTGGTTTATAAAGTTCCGTCGGGTGTTACTGTGACTGTTCCTAAGCCAACGGAAATTGTTGTTTCTGGAATTGATAAACAGCAAGTTGGACAAGTTGCAGCGGAGATTCGTGAGTATCGTAAGCCTGAGCCTTATAAAGGTAAAGGTGTTAAGCATGCAGATGAACGTATCTTCCGTAAAGAAGGTAAAAAGAAATAAGGATTTTGTATTATGGTTTCATCTAAGGACATTATCCAACGTCGTGCAAGGCGCGTTCGTCGTAGAATTAAAATGGTTTCTCATGATCGTCCTCGCCTTAGTGTTTATCGTTCAAATCAGAACATTTATGCTCAAGTTATCGATGATTTGCGGGGATGTACACTTGTTTCAGCCTCTACTCTTGAAAGTGATTTGAAAAAATCGTTAAAGAGTGGTGCTGATAAAAAGGCGGCCTTTGCTGTTGGTAAGTTAATTGCTGAGCGTGCGAAGAAAGCGGGTGTTAATGAGGTGGTTTTTGATCGTGGAGCGTATGTGTACCATGGTCGCGTCAAGGCTTTAGCTGAAGCTGCTCGTGAAGGTGGTTTGAATTTCTAAAATTTCTTATTTATGAATGAGTAAGGAGAGTTTAGAGTATTTCGTTTAAGTTCTTCCGGTTTGATGAGGGACTTTGTTATCGTGCTTCCGGAAAAGAAAAAGGAATGAGGAATGGCACAAAAAGAACGTGGTGAGAGAGAAGAACGCGATAATGAATTTGTCGATAGGCTCGTTCATATCAATCGTGTTGCTAAAGTTGTAAAGGGTGGTCGGCGTTTTGGTTTTGCTGCTCTTGTTGTCGTTGGAGATCAAAAAGGGCGTGTGGGTTTTGGACATGGTAAAGCCCGTGAAGTTCCAGAAGCCGTTCGTAAAGCAACGGAATCTGCAAAGCGTGGGATGATTTATGTTCCACTTCGGTCTGGGCGTACATTGCATCATGATCTTGAAGGTCGTCACGGAGCTGGGCGTGTTTTGCTACGCTCGGCTTCTGCTGGTACTGGTATTATTGCTGGGGGGCCGATGCGTGCTATTTTTGAAGCTCTTGGTATGCAGGATGTCGTTGCAAAATCACTAGGATCGTCGAATCCTTATAACATGGTTCGTGCAACATTTGATGCATTGAAACATCAAATGCATCCTAGAGATATTGCTGCTCAACGTGGTATAAAGTATTCGACTTTGCAGGCGCGTCGTCGCCATTTAGTCGACCTAGAAGGGTAGTTTCTGAGATTATCAGAAAAGGAATTAGGAAATGGTTCAGAAAAAATCTCAGAGTGGTAAAACTGTGACGGTGGAACAAATTGGAAGCCCTATTCGAAACTCACAGATTCAGCGTGCAACCTTAAAGGGGCTTGGACTAAATAAAATGCGTCGTCGGCGCGTTTTAGATGATACACTTTGTGTGCGGGGTATGATTGCTCGGGTTCGGCATCTTGTTCGCGTTATAGATGAAGGTTAAGGGTTGCGGGAGTATTAGATATGAAACTCAATGAACTACGTGATTGCGAAGGCGCAACAAAAAATCGTAAGCGTGTTGGGCGTGGTATTGGTTCCGGTACGGGTAAGACTGGTGGTCGTGGTGTAAAAGGGCAAAAGTCACGTTCTGGTGTTTCCCTTAATGGTTTTGAAGGTGGGCAAATGCCCATCTATCGTCGTTTGCCAAAACGTGGATTTAGGAATTTCTTTGCTAAAACCTACAATGAAGTTTCACTAGGACGTATTCAGTTGGCAGTTGATGTAGGTAAGTTGAATATTGAAAAGCCTGTTGATATGGTTTCTTTGAAAGAGGCTGGTATTATTCGTCGTGAAAAAGATGGGGTTCGTCTTCTTTCTGATGGTGATTTGAAGGCTAAGATTACCTTTCATGTTTCTGGTGCTTCACAAGCTGCTTGTGTTAAGATTGAAAAAGTGGGTGGTCAGGTTATTCTTCCTGATATTGCTCGATAATTTTTTAATATGAATAGAGACCTAAAGAAGAATAATATCTGTTTTGTGGGATCTTTTGTGGAGAATTGTTTAAGTTCTGCATTTGTTTGTGTATGCATATATGAATTTTAGGATTATACTTCTGTGATTTGAAGAACTGAAGTGTAAAGTGGAGACGTTTTATGGCATCAGCAGCAGAGCAATTTGCTTCCAATATAAATTTCGGCACCTTTTCGCGTGCAACTGAATTAAAGAAACGCATCTGGTTTACTCTGTTGGCGCTTCTTGTATATCGTTTTGGCACTTACATCTCTCTTCCAGGTATCAATATCGATGCTTTGCGGCAAACATTTGAACATCACGCGTCGGGTGTATTAGGACTCTTTAATATGTTTGCTGGAGGTGCCGTTGGGCGTATGGCTATTTTTGCGCTGGGTATCATGCCTTATATATCGGCATCTATTATTGTGCAATTGTTAACATCTATTATTCCTTCTTTGGAAACTCTTAAAAAAGAAGGGGATTTAGGTCGTAAGATTATCAATCAATATACGCGTTATGTAACAGTCGTATTGGCAATTCTACAAGCTTTTGGTATTGCGGTTGCGCTTGAAAGCGGTATAGGGTCGGGGCTTCAAATTGTTTTAGAACCAGGTCTTATGTTTCGTATTTCTTCTGTTATTACGCTTGTTGGCGGAACGATGTTTCTTATGTGGCTTGGCGAGCAAATTACGTCACGTGGTATTGGTAATGGGGTTTCTCTTATCATTTTTACAGGGATTGTAGCCAACTTTCCTTCTACTTTTGCTCAGCTTTTGACAGCTCATAGTCAGGCTGATTTATCAACTTTTCTTTTAATAGGAATCGTTCTTATTGCTGTTTTGGTTATTGGGCTTATTGTTTTTATAGAGCGTGCGCAACGGCGAATTCTTATCCAATACCCGAAACGTCAGGTCGGTAATCAAATGTTTCAAGGAGATATGTCGCATCTTCCTTTAAAGTTGAATACTGCTGGTGTTATTCCACCTATTTTTGCTTCATCTTTATTATTATTACCTGCCACTATTAATAATTTTTCTGATAAAATGCCACAATGGGTTCAGGAGATTTCTTATGCTCTTGGTCATGGACAGCCACTTTATATGATTGTTTATGCATTTTTAATGGCGTTTTTTTGCTTTTTTTATACAGCTATTGTGTTTAATCCAAGTGATACTGCAGATCAGTTGAAAAAACATTCTGGTTTTATTCCAGGGATTCGTCCAGGTGAGCGTACTGCCGAATATATTGATTACGTTTTGACGCGTATTACTGTTGTGGGCGCTATTTATATTATCTTGGTTTGTTTGTTACCTGAATTTATGATATCTGCATTACAGGTTCCTTTTTATCTTGGGGGAACATCCTTGTTGATTGTTGTTACTGTTACACTTGATACGGTTGCTCAAATTCAGGGGCATCTTGTTGCCCACCAATATGAAGGGTTGATAAAAAAATCAAAACTTCGTGGAGGTAAAAGGAATCGATGAGAGTTATTCTTTTAGGTCCTCCTGGAGCGGGAAAAGGTACGCAAGCAAAAATGTTGACTGAGGAATATAACATTCCTCATTTATCAACAGGGGATATGTTGCGTGAGGTGATTGCCAAAGAAACGGAGATTGGTAAAAAAGCTAAAGCTATTATAAGTTCTGGTACTTTGGTACCTGATAGTATTGTTAATCAAATCGTATCAGATCGGATTGATGAAGCTGATTGTGTAAACGGTTTTGTTTTGGATGGATATCCGCGAACTGTGGGGCAAGCAGAAGCGTTGCAACAGATACTGGATTCAAAAAATATGCGGCTTAATGCTGTTATTGAATTGTGTGTTGATGAAGACGTGTTGATTGAACGTATGAAGAAGCGCGTTGAGGAAACAATAGCGACTGGTGGACAGGTTCGTTTAGATGACAATCCTGTTGCTTTTGCAAAAAGATTAGTAGAATATCGTGAAAAAACAGCTCCCTTATCAAAATTTTATTCAGAGAGGGGAATGTTGAAGGTTATTGATGGAATGATTGGTGTTGCTGAAGTGACACGTATGATTAGAGGGTTTCTTTCATGAGATTTTTTTTTAGAAATAAATGAAAAGAGTTGACTTTTGAGATAAAATCTATCAAAAGTGAATTTAATTTATTTTAGTGAAATAATAGGATTCGGAAGAATTTTTTTCTGAGTCTATTTTTTTCTGTAAGGTATATCAGGTATTTTATAACAATTTGTCAAAATAACTAAGGAGAGTAGGCGTGGCTCGTATTGCTGGCGTCAATATCCCGACAAATAAGCGTGTAATTATTGCGCTTCAATATATCCACGGGATTGGACCAAAATTTGCTCAAGAAATTATTGAAAGAGTTGGCATTCCTTTGGGGCGTCGTGTGCATGAGCTTTCAGATGCTGAGGTGCTGCAGATTCGTGAGGCAATAGATCAGGGGTATCAAGTTGAAGGTGATCTTCGTCGTGAGGTTGCTATGAATGTTAAGCGTTTGATGGATCTTGGTTGTTATCGAGGATTGCGTCATCGCCGGTCTTTGCCTGTCCGAGGACAGCGTACACATACGAATGCCCGTACACGTAAAGGTCCGGCTAAGGCAATCGCCGGTAAGAAGAAATAAGGGCCTTTGTGGAAGGTTTTTTATATATTCTTTTTCTTGTTTGATTTTTTTGACAAGGAAAAAAGGTGGAGCTGCTGATGTTACGGCAGTGATGAGATCGTTGAAAGGGAAATTATGGCCAAGGAAGCCACACGTGTTCGTCGTCGCGAACGTAAAAATATTTCATCGGGTGTTGTGCATATTAATTCAACATTTAATAACACAATGATTACTATTACTGATGCTCAGGGTAATGCAATTGCTTGGTCATCTGCGGGAGCTCAGGGGTTTAAAGGTGCGCGTAAATCGACACCTTTTGCTGCTCAAGTTGCTGCGGAGGATTGTGCAAGAAAAGCGCAAGAGCATGGTATGCGTTCTTTGGAAGTTGAAGTTTGTGGACCTGGATCAGGGCGTGAATCTGCTTTACGTGCATTGCAATCTGTTGGTTTTGTCATTACTTCTATTCGCGATGTAACACCAATTCCTCATAATGGATGTCGTCCGCGGAAAAGGCGGCGTGTTTAATTGGGTGTTGTTTTTTGTTGTCGGAGATTTCTCTGATGTTCACATTGGTCGTTACGATTGAATGGTAACGGAACTAAAGAACGGGAATAAAAATATGATCCAGAAAAACTGGCAGGAACTTATTAAACCCAATAAGGTTGAATCATGTGCACATGATAATCCAAATATTATAAGTGTGATTGCTGAACCTCTTGAGCGTGGTTTTGGTTTAACGTTAGGAAATGCGCTTCGTCGCGTTTTGTTATCTTCGCTTCGTGGTGCTGCTATTACTGCTGTGCAGATTGACGGTGTCTTGCATGAATTTTCATCGATTCCAGGTGTGCGTGAGGATGTTACGGATATTATTCTGAATATAAAAGAAATTGCGCTTCGTATGGAAGAAGAAGGGCCTAAACGTGTCGTCGTTTATAAAGAGGGGCCTGGTGTCGTGAAAGCGGGAGATATCAGTACAGTTGGAGATATGGAAATTCTAAATCCAGATCATGTTATTTGTACTCTTGATGAAGAAGCTGAAATTCGTATGGAATTTATTGTCAACACAGGAAAGGGGTATGTTCCATCTGATCGTAATTGTGTTGATGATGCACGTATAGGGCTTATTCCAATTGATAGTCTTTATTCACCGATCCGTAAGGTATCTTATAAAGTAGAAAATACACGCGAAGGTCAAGTTCTCGATTATGATAAATTAACGCTCACGATTGAAACAAACGGTGCTGTTAATGGTGAGGATGCTGTTGCTTTTGCAGCACGCATTCTTCAGGATCAATTATCGTTATTTATTAACTTTGAAGAGCCACAGAAGGAGCCTGTTGAAGAGGCTGATTCTGAGCTTTCTTTTAATCCTGCACTTCTCAAAAAAGTGGATGAATTAGAACTTTCAGTTCGTTCGGCAAACTGTCTTAAGAATGATAATATTGTTTATATTGGTGATCTGATTCAAAAAACAGAATCTGAAATGCTTCGGACACCGAATTTTGGTCGCAAATCGTTGAATGAGATTAAAGAAGTTTTGGCGTGTATGGGTTTACATCTTGGGATGGAGATTCCTGCGTGGCCGCCTGAAAACATTGATGATCTTGCAAAACGTTATGAAGATCAATATTAAAATTAGAATTTAAGGAGAGGGCTTATGCGCCATAGTAAGTCAGGACGCAAGTTGAACCGTACTGCCAGTCACCGTAAAGCGATGTTTGCAAATATGGCAACTTCGTTGATCGAGCATGAGCAGATTGTGACAACGCTTCCAAAGGCTAAAGAAATTCGTCCTATTGTTGAAAAACTCGTTACTCTTGGTAAGCGTGGTGGTTTGCATGCGCGTCGGCAAGCTATTGCAGCACTTCGTGATGCAGGAAAGGTTGCAAAATTATTTGATACGCTTGCGCCACGTTATGCATCACGCAACGGTGGGTATTTGCGTATTATGAAAGCGGGGTTTCGTACCGGTGATAATGCGCCCATGGCTGTTATAGAATTTGTTGATCGTGATGTTGAAGCGAAGGGTGCTGGGGATCGTGCTCACATGGAAGCTTCTGAGAATGAAAAGGGAACATCTTCGTAGAGTTTTTTATTCTGTTGGATTTTTAAAGGCCGCCTTGTCTTGGGCGGTTTTTTTGTGAGCATTTTTAAGTTTGTTTTAGTTGAGAAATAGGTGCAGAGAGAAAATTATAGAATATTGAATTATCTTATTTTTATAATATTTATTGTTCAAATAGGTTGTTTTTATTCTCTATTATGAAATATTAATAGAGGTCCTTAATTTGCGGGGATACGTTTTTTTATTCTATTAATCTTCAACAGAATGTGCTGATTTTATAAGGAGTGGATTATGAGGTATTCTTTTTGGGTGCGGATTTTTTTTGCAATTATGATGCAGATATCATTTGATCATGTATATGCTCATGTTCCTCAAACACAAACAGAAATCACTCTTTCATTTGCTCCTTTAGTTAAAAAGACAGTTCCATCTGTTGTAAATATTTATGCAGCTCGACAAATTAGAGCTCGATCACCTTTTGAAGGCGATCCATTTTTTGAGCAATTTTTTGGTCGTTTTCAAAATAAATTTCCTGTTCGTAAGCAATCGTCATTAGGATCAGGGGTGATTGTTGATGCACGTGGTTTGATCGTTACAAATTACCACGTCATTAAAGATGCAAGCGAAATTAAAGTGGCTTTTTCTGATGGACGGGAGTTTGAGAGTAAGGTCGTGCTCAAAGATGAAGCAACTGATATTGCCATTCTTGAAGTTAAGGAAAAAGATGCTCAATTTCCGGTTCTTTCTTTGGGAAATTCTGATGCTGTTGAAGTTGGTGATCTTGTTCTTGCTATTGGTAATCCTTTTGGTGTTGGTCAAACAGTTACAAGTGGTATTGTTTCAGCGCAAGCGCGTACACGTGTTGGGGTTTCTGATTTTGACTTTTTTATTCAAACAGACGCAGCCATTAATCCAGGGAATTCTGGTGGCGCTTTAATTGATATGAAAGGTCAGTTAATCGGAATTAATACGGCTATTTATTCGCGTTCCGGTGGTTCTGTAGGGATTGGTTTTGCTATTCCAGTTAATCTTGTAAAAGTGATGCTTGATACTGTTAAACGCGGTGGAAAATATTTTGTGCCGCCTTATATTGGGGCTTCTTTTCAAAATGTTACAGCTGATATTGCTGGTGGTTTAGGTTTAGAACGTCCCTATGGTGCTCTGATTATTGAAGTTATCAAAGATAGTCCTGCTGAAAAAGCTGGATTGAAAGTAGGTGATGTTATTTTGAGTGTGCAGGGGGTACGCGTTGACAGTCCAGATAGTCTTGGTTATCGTTTGATGACAGCTGACGTTGAGCATAGTCTTGCTTTGGAATATTTACGAAGTGGAAAAACTTTAAAAACACAAATAACAGTTTCATCGATATCAGAAACTGCATTTTTAAAATCTGAAAAAATTACGGGTGACAGTCCTCTTGCTGGTGCTGAAGTGTTAGATTTGACACCGCAAAATAGTCGACGTTTTCATCTTCCTATATCTGCAAAAGGGGTTGTGATTACCAATCTTGATAAAATGAGCAATGCAGCTGGAATTTTTCAGTCAGGAGATATTCTACGTGTTGTAAATGGCCATAAAATTCAAACAGTTCATCAGTTGAAAAAGGTTCTTATGCAAGGTCGCTCAAATATGTGGCAATTGGAATATGAACGTGATGGTATGTATATTCGCCAATTTATTCGTTGAGGTTTTTTTTGAAGAAAGATTTTTTTACTTCGTCGTTTGATTTTCAAGTTAATAAAAATCAGCCACTTGCAGAAAGAATGCGTCCTTGTTCTCTCAATGATGTTGTGGGACAAAAGCATTTGATTGGAGAGGATGGTTTGCTTTCACGTATGGCGGCAACAGGCTCAATTGGATCGATGATTTTTTGGGGACCTCCAGGGACGGGAAAAACGACTGTTGCACGTTTGTTAGCCCTTGAAACAAATTTCGCGTTTGAACAGGTTTCTGCTATTTTTACAGGAGTTTCTGAACTTAAAAAGATTTTTGAAGTTGCGCAGAGGCGTTTTATATCTGGGGATAAAACACTTCTCTTTGTTGATGAAATTCATCGGTTTAATCGTGCACAGCAGGATAGTTTTCTTTCTGTAATGGAAGAGGGTACTGTGGTACTTATAGGTGCAACAACCGAAAATCCTTCTTTTGAGCTGAATGCTGCCCTTCTTTCGCGTGCACGTGTTTTAACATTTCTTTCTCATGATCATGAAAGTTTGGACATGCTTTTGAGGCGTGCTGAAGAAGTGGAGGGAAAAACTCTTCCCTTGGATAATGATGCCAGAGACGTTTTGATAGAGATGTCTGATGGTGATGCGCGGGTTGCGTTAACATTGGCAGAGGAAGTTTGGTCTATTGCACCATTGGGAGAGATTCTTGATGTTGTTGCTTTGCAAAAAGTTATTCAGCGTCGTGCGCCTATTTATGATAAAGGACGAGATGGGCATTATAATCTCATTTCAGCGTTGCATAAATCCGTTCGTGGATCTGATCCTGATGCTGCGCTTTATTATTTGGCACGTATGTTGGATGCTGGTGAAGATCCTCTCTATATTGGGCGAAGATTGGTTCGTATGGCCGTTGAAGATGTTGGTTTGGCGGATCCTCAAGCTCTTGTCATTTGTAATGCAGCAAAAGATGCCTATGATTATTTAGGATCACCAGAAGGAGAATTGGCCTTGGCGCAAGCATGTCTTTATGTTGCAACTGCGCCAAAGTCAAATGCAGCATATCTTGCGTATAAAGCAGCACTGCGTTGTGCGCGCAAAAATGGCTCTTTACCACCTCCTAAGCATATTCTTAATGCGCCTACGAAATTTATGAAGGAAGAAGGGTATGGAAGTGGTTATTGTTATGACCATGATGAACCAGACGCTTTTTCAGGACAAGAATATTTTCCCGAAAAACTTGGGCGTCAGAGTTATTATAAACCAGTTGAGCGTGGTTTTGAGCGTGAAATTGTGAAACGTCTTGAGTGGTGGCAACAGTTGCGCAAAAAACGTAAAGATCAAAATAAAATTTGAGTTGAAATACGTTTTTTATTGATCTTGGATTTATTATTTTATCTCTTATGTTATTGTATGAGAAATTTAGCTTATATTTTAAACATTTATTGCATTGCTTGTAGAGATTTTTTTTGATATTTTCAAAAGTGCATGTTTTTTCAAATTTAAATATGTCATTCAACTTTTAAGCTGCTGTATTTTTTTTTGGTTTTTATTAAATAATATATTGACTTATAATGATGATTGACTGTTTCGTAAGTTGAATGAAAGTTTCAAATACCGTAAATTTCTCTCATCCCAAGTCTGTTATTTGTTGAAGCAATCAAGTTATTCGCTTGCATGTTACAAGCAGGATTAGCGTGTGATAAAAACTGTACAAGAAAAGACTAAAAATCCCTCTTATGAATTGTCTCAAGTGCCGAGAGCTGTTGCAATATTGGAGGATGATAAATAGTGTGATGGTGCCGGCTTGCTCCTTCTATAGAGTAAAGATGGTGGTGCCTAAAGGGTTTTGCAGTATACCACATTCATAGGTGTTGTCACAAAATGAGCTTGGAAGTTTTGAGAGATGTTTCTTAAATCAAGTGCATGAATATGCAACACAATAGCGTTTTGTTCTTCGATGCAATAGGGTATGAGGTTGATTGATGATGCGTTTTTTGTGTGATCAATAGCGGGAGAATTCTTAGTCTCTCAAGTATTTAATCAAAGGGATAAGCAGAAGGGTTGTAGAACATTGTGTTTAAAATTAAATTGTTCCTTTTCTAGAGAGATATAAATATGTTAACTATGCTCCCATAGAGATATTACTTTATTGGAGTTTATTATGTGTCATAAGATAAGCAATGCCAATTCTTTATTGTGATGGTCATGAATGTTTATGGACATAATGTGGAGATAGGAATGGAAATAGTCTGTGAAACTCTAAACTCAAACCTTTAGTTAAATTAAAAGTACAGTGTACACTAAAGTTTTAGGTTATTATGAATTCGGTCAAGGATATAATCGTGGATAAAACAAAAGCTCTCGATGCTGCTCTCTCACAAATTGAACGTTCTTTTGGTAAAGGCTCGATTATGCGTCTTGGGCAAAAAGAGCAAGTTGTTGAAATTGAAACAATTCCAACAGGATCGTTATCCTTGGATATTGCTTTAGGGATTGGTGGATTACCGAAGGGGCGTATTGTTGAGATTTATGGACCAGAAAGTTCTGGGAAAACAACATTGGCTCTCCATGCTATTGCTGAGGCACAGAAAGGTGGTGGGATTTGTGCTTTTATTGATGCAGAGCATGCGCTTGATCCTATTTATGCGCGTAAGCTTGGTGTTGATTTAGAAAACTTGTTCATTTCTCAGCCAGATACCGGTGAACAGGCATTGGAAATTACAGAAACGTTGGTTCGTTCTGGTGCCGTTGATGTGCTTGTTGTGGATTCTGTCGCAGCTTTAACACCGCGAGCAGAAATTGACGGTGAAATGGGTGATGCTTTGCCCGGATTGCAAGCTCGGTTAATGAGTAAAGCGTTACGAAAATTAACCGCAGCAATTTTTCGCTCTAACTGTATGGTTGTTTTTATTAATCAAATTCGCATGAAAATTGGTGTGATGTTTGGTTCTCCTGAAACGACAACGGGTGGAAACGCTTTAAAGTTTTATGCTTCTGTTCGTTTAGATATTCGTCGCATTGGATCCATTAAAGATAGGGATTCAATCGTTGGTAATCAGACGCGCGTTAAAGTGGTGAAAAATAAATTGGCACCTCCATTCAAACAGGTTGAGTTTGATATTATTTATGGTGAAGGTATTTCCAAAGTAGGTGAGTTGATTGATTTGGGTGTCAAGGTTGGTGTTGTGGAAAAATCTGGTGCATGGTTTTCTTATAATTCTCAGCGTTTAGGGCAGGGGCGTGAGAATGCAAAGCAGTTTTTACGTGAACATGTGGAAATAGCTACAGAGATTGAAGCAGCTTTGCGCCAAAATGCTGGTTTGATTGCGGTTGAATTGTTAGAAAATGCAGGGTCAGAAAATATAGAAAGTGATGAAGCCATTTGATGGGGCGTTTTTTTCGTCTATAATTTTTTTTCTTTAAGATTTTCCTGTTTTTTGTTTGAGTTTTTAAATACGCAGTCATTTTTTTCTCAATTTTTTAAAACAAATATTCCATTTTTGATTAAATTGACTCCATGCGTGGCGAAGAGGATTTAATGAGGGGGGTTTTTCTTTTATGGTTTTGTGCTGTATTGAGCAGGTGTCAACATGAATAGTGTTAATAATATTCGGTCAACATTTTTGGATTATTTTCATCGTAATGGGCATAAAGTTCTTTCTTCTAGTCCGCTTGTTCCGCGGAATGATCCTACACTTATGTTTACAAATGCAGGGATGGTGCAGTTTAAAAATGTTTTTACTGGACTTGAACAACCTTCTTATACGCAGGCAACAACGGCACAAAAATGTGTTCGTGCGGGTGGAAAGCATAATGATCTTGATAATGTTGGTTATACGGCGCGCCATCATACATTTTTTGAAATGTTGGGTAATTTTTCTTTCGGTGATTATTTCAAAGAAGAAGCCATTTTTTTATCATGGAATCTTTTAACAAAGGAATTTTGCCTGCCAAAAGATAAATTGTTGGTGACAGTTTATCAGAGTGATGATGTTGCTGCTGAACTGTGGCGTAAAATTTCAGGTCTTCCAGATGAAAAAATTGTTCGTATTGCGACGGCTGATAATTTTTGGTCGATGGGAGAAACAGGACCTTGTGGGCCTTGTTCGGAGATTTTTTATGATCATGGTGATGAAATATGGGGCGGTCCTCCTGGAAGTGCTAATGAAGATGGGGATCGCTTTATTGAGATTTGGAATCTTGTTTTTATGCAGTATGAGCAAGTTTCCAAGGAAGAACGTGTTAACTTACCTCACCCTTCTATTGATACAGGCATGGGATTAGAGCGTATTGCTGCTGTTTTACAGGGCGTTCATGATAATTATGACATTGATCTTTTTCGTGCATTAATTGCTGCATCAGAAGAAATTACAGGGATTGAGGCAAAGGGTGATTTTATTGCCAGCCATCGTGTCATTGCTGATCATCTTCGCTCATCTGCATTTTTGATTGCTGATGGTGTGCTTCCTTCTAATGAAGGAAGAGGATATGTTTTACGTCGTATTATGCGTCGTGCTATGCGTCATGCGCATCTTCTTGGTGCTAAAGAGCCCTTAATGTGGCGACTTTTGACTGCTTTAATTCGCGAAATGGGACAAGCTTATCCTGAGTTGACACGTGCTGAATCTTTGATTTCAGAAACTTTAAGGTTAGAAGAAATACGTTTTCGTAAAACGCTTGAACGAGGACTTGGTTTGTTGAACGAAGCAAGTACCGATCTTAAAGAAGGAGACTATTTGAATGGTGAAGTTGCTTTCAAACTTTATGATACCTATGGTTTTCCGCTTGATTTGACGCAAGATGTTCTTCGTCGTCGCGGAATATCTGTTGACGTTGGTGCTTTTGATAAAGCGATGGAACGCCAAAAAGAGGAAGCACGTGCCAATTGGTCTGGTTCTGGAGAAGCTGTAACAGAGAAAATCTGGTTTTCTGTTCGTGATCAAGTGGGGGCCACAGAGTTTTTAGGTTATGAAACTGAGACAGCGAAAGGTATTCTTACAGCTCTTGTATGTGATGGTAAAATTGTTGATCATATTTCTTCAGATCAGAAAGCTATGCTTGTTGTTAATCAGACACCTTTTTATGGTGAATCTGGTGGGCAAATTGGTGATAGCGGTATCATTTCTGGTGAAAATTTTATTTTTAAGGTGCATGATACCCAAAGAAAGGGTGATGGTGTTTTTATCCATATTGGGGAGGTGAAATCTGGTCAGGCATCGAGGTCTGATTGTGTAGAATTAACGGTTGATATTGTTCGTCGTAAGAAAATTCGTGCGAATCACTCTGCTACTCATTTGTTACACGAAGCTTTACGCCAAACATTGGGGGACCATGTTACACAAAAGGGTTCTCTTGTATCGCCAGATCGGTTGCGTTTTGATTTTTCCCATCCAAAATCCGTTTCACCAAAAGAGTTGAAAAAAATAGAAGATTTAGCCAATGAGATTATTTTGCAAAATAGTAAAGTAATAACGCGCCTCATGGCTGTAGATGAGGCCATTTCTGAAGGAGCCATGGCATTGTTTGGTGAAAAATATGGTGATGAAGTTCGCGTTGTTTCTATGGGGGAGCCACTTGAACAGGAAAGATTAAAAAAGCGTTGGTCAATTGAGCTTTGTGGAGGGACACATGTGGAGCGAACAGGTGATATTGGTTTAATTCATATTGTTTCTGAAAGTTCTGTTTCAGCTGGAGTGCGGCGTATTGAAGCTTTAACAGGCAAAGAAGCACGTCTTTATCTTAGCCGCCAAGATGAACGTATTCATGAAATCGCTGATCTTTTAAAAACTTCTTCTGCTGGTGTGGAAGAACGGGTGCGAATTTTGCTTGATGATCGTCGTAAACTTGAAAAAGAATTGAATGATGTACGCAAGAAAATGATGTTGAGTGGTGGAATAACAGAAAGGAGCCAAGATGATATTATCATCATCAATGGGTTTTCTTTTACCGGACGCGTTGTTAAAAATATTTTACCACGGGATCTTAAGGCGCTCGTCGATTCTGAGAAAAAACAAATTGGATCTGGAGTGGTTGCTTTTATTAGTGTCTCGGAGGATGGAAAAGGGAGTGCTGTTGTCGGTGTTACGGATGATTTAACGGATAAATTAAATGCTGTAGATCTCGTTCGTATTCTTTCAGCGATGCTTGGTGGTAAAGGTGGAGGTGGCCGTCCTGATATGGCGCAGGCTGGTGGTCCTGAGGGGAACAAAGCTGATGAGGCATTTGCGGCACTAAAAGATTTTCTTGAAAAAAATTAAAGAATGAAATCATTCTGCATAGGTATTTTTCACATTGTTATATTTGGTTGGCATCTATGTATCATGAATATCTGTCTGGTGTATTTCTGAAATGCAGATACAGCGTAATTGGGGAAAATACAATTGTAAAGATAAAGACAGTGTTTGTCTTTATCACCACTTTATCATTTGGCTTTATAGCTTCCAAGCGTTTCAGGAGTCACCTTTTTAAGATAAGATAGATTATGCAGCACTTCATGCTTTACTGTGTATTCTTTTACTAGGAAGACTAGTTATTGTGTTGCTCTTATAGATTTTTTGAAGAAACATCTCTTTTTATGAAAGGAAAAATACAAGATTTATTGCATACGATTATCCTTATAAAGTTATAAGCTATCATTATTCTATTAGTTTTCAAATGAATAAAATCTCTTTTCTTGAAAAGGCTTATAAAAGAGTTGTTGTATCTTAGAGCTATTGTGTTGTTTTTATTTTGCTTGTTATGTACAAGAAAACAGTTTTTTGGTTTATTATTAAAAGGTTTGGAAAAGAATATTCTCCTATCTTTATAAATCTTTATTTCAAGTTATAAAGTAATGAATTATCAATATAAATCAAATGAATATCACATAAATCTAAAGATTTAGATTAACATCTAATTTATTTATGATAAAATTGCTTTAATATATTGAATTATAATGATAATTTATCGTTTTATCTTTTGAATAAGAGCTACGAATATTCGTAGGGTTTTATTATTTCAAATTCTGTGTATGTTAAATTAATCAAAACCACTCACGAATGTCGTTGTGAAATGGGCTTAAGAGCATTGAGAAATGTTTCTTAAAAAAAGTTATATGAATGTGCAAAACAATGATGTTCTGTTCTTTATGAGAGGACTATAAAGAAAGTGATAAACAAAAGTGCAACGCAATACATAATATTCATTATTTAAAAGATATTACTTTAGTTCGTTTTGAAATTCGTAAAGCTGAGTGAAAGGAAGACGGTAAAACTGGAAATTGTTTTTACCTTTACATCTTTACATTTTCCCTAAATGAGAATGTATACTCGTCAGTATGCACAGATATAGGAAAATATTTTTGTTCTAATCTAGTAAAATTGCAATAGCAGAGAAAATACTAAACTGTTTTAATATTTTTCTTAAATACCTAAAATGGATTGTGGCATTTTTAGAAATCTTTTTACTTGTATCATATATAAGAACTCTTATTGTATTGAAGAGGCATTTTTTGCATAAGATCTATGAAGAGTATCGTTTTTATGAAGCTATGGCTTCATGTAAGGGAATAACATTTTCTCCTTCTCTTTCTGGTGGTTTGATTGTTAAACCACTTGCCTTTAAAAAATTAGAGAAACGTCCCCCTTTATCGATCAATTCTTGAAAGTTTCCTTTTTCCATTAAGTGACCATGATCCAGAAAGAGTATCACATCAGCGTTGCGTACTGTTGAGAGGCGATGTGCTATAATAAAAGTAGTACGGTTATGGCTTATGCAATCGAGAGCATCTTTGACACGTGCTTCTGTTTCAACATCAAGAGCGCTTGTTGCTTCATCTAGAATGAGAATAGGGGCATTTTTTAAAACAGCACGTGCAATTGCTAGTCGCTGTTTTTCTCCACCGGATAATTGAGATCCTCGTTCGCCCACCATTGTGTTATAACAATCAGCTTTTTTTAGAATAAAATCGTGAGCTTCTGCTATTTTTGCTGCTTCATAAAGTTCTTCATTCGTTGCGCTCGCTTTTCCTATTGAAATATTGTCATGAATAGTACGGTTAAAAAGACCCGAGTCTTGAAATACTGTTGCTAGAGATTTGCGTAAAGATTCGCGATTGATTGAGCATATATTTATTCCATCAATGGAGATATGCCCAAGGGTAGGGTCGTATACGCGCTGTAACAGATTGATCAATGTTGTTTTTCCAGCCCCTGTTGGTCCTACAATTGCAACAGTTTGTCCTGCTTTAACCTCAAAGGAAATATCAAAAACACCTTGAGAAGAATTTGGGAATTGATAGGTCACGTGATGAAATTGTATGGCGCCTTTAACATTTTGGAGGGAAGGAAGATTTTGCGGTTCGTTAATATGAAAGGTTGAGTCTTCCATTTCAAAAAATTCTTGCAGTTTTGCTTGTGAGGATATTGCACAATTAATAAAATTGCTCATTTGGTCTAGGCGGCTAATCATGAGTTGTGCAAATCCAACAAAAGCAACGACTTCACCTACTCGTAATTGATCTTTTGCAACAAAAAAAGCTCCAAGGAGAAGAACACAAACGATTGAAATTGTTGAAGCCATTCGATTTAAGCCACTGGCGAGCGCCCACCAATTGAGAACAGGATTTTGTGCTTTAAGCAGAGCATTTGTATGTTGATGTAGTGTAGAAGCTTCTTCTTTTATTCGGTTATAACTTTGTACAATGGAAACATTAGAGATTGAATCACTGACATGTTTAAAAAGGTTATGATGATAGCATTCTACAGCAGCTTGTCCGTCTTTTGTTTTTCGCATCACTAAACGTGCAATTAATACATAGGTGATGGCAAGCACAACCAAGACTATTGAAAGACGCCAATTCATATTAAACGCTATGGGGATGAGAACCAATAAGGCGACAAGCGTTGAGAGATGTTGGCGCATAAAATCAAGCCATATGGTTGACATGGAATCTATTGCGCGCAAAAGTGTATGGAGTGCGTTGGAAGTTCCACGTTGTTGATGCCAAATTAAAGGCATAGCAATGATACGTTCGAAAGATTCCGTTAAAACCGTTAAGCGGCGTCTATGGGCTAAGCGGTCAGCACCGCGAGCAACAAGGACATAAGCAATAATATGTGAAAGTCCAAAACAAACCCAAATGGTAAGAGTAGGAATGATAGCTGATTTTTCTGAAATAGAATCAATAACACGTCCGAATAAAATAGGTTCTGCAATAGTGATAATAGCTAACATAACATTAGCGGTACAGATTAAAAGGGATGCATTTTTTTCTCTATTTAGGTAAGTGAGAACACGTGCATAGGTTTTAAATAAGGACACGGTTAATTATCTCCATTCGCTATTAAGCGTAAAGGCTGTTGATTTTTACAACGCTTAGTTTTTAGCTAATAAAATTTGGACGTTAAGAAAAGGCAATTTTGGATACTAACTGTAATATGGTGTGATAAAACCAACTAAAATATGAATTTTTGTGTTTATAAAGGCGCAAAAATAGATCAATAAAATTATCAGGTAAGGGAATTTTCATGGCAGGCATAGAAATAAAAAAAGTTGAGGCAGATGAAAATGGAATGCGCTTAGATCGCTGGTTTAAAGTGCATTATCCAGGACTTGGTTTTGGAGCTTTGCAAAAATTGTTGCGTTCTGGTCAGATACGGGTTGATAGTGGACGTGTTAAAGCCGATACGCGTCTTTGTATAGGACAGGCTGTTCGTATTCCACCTCTCCCTATTAATGACAAGGAAAGTCTTTCAATAACGGATAAAACACTTCGTGGGCAGGATGATGGGACCGTTTTGAAAAAAATGCTGCTTTATGAAGATCCAAAGGTATTTGTTTTTAATAAACCAGCTGGGTTGGCTGTACAAGGAGGCTCTGGTTTAACTCGTCATATGGATAGTATGCTTGAGGTATGGCGCAATAAAAAAGGTGAAAAGCCGCGTTTGGTTCATCGTCTTGATCGTGAGACGTCGGGTGTGCTTATTGTTGCGCGATCAAGGGGAGCTGCTCAGTTCTTAACTGCTGCTTTTAGAGCGCGAGAAACAAAAAAGACTTATTGGGCGTTGGTTCGGGGTGTGCCTAAAAAAAAGCAAGACAAAATTTCAACGTGGATGGTTAAGGAAATGACTGCACAAGGTGACAAAATGCGTGTTTGTGAACATGGGGAGCCAGATTCACATCATGCGGTTTCCTACTATCGCGTTTTAGATACGCGAGGGCGGGCTCTTTCGTGGCTTGAAATGGAACCCTATACAGGGAGAACACATCAGCTTCGTGTGCATGCAGCCCATATGGATCATCCTATCATTGGCGATACAAAGTATTTTTTTTCTGATAGTAATTGGACATTACCAGGAGGAATTCAAAATCGTCTTCATCTTCATGCACGTCGTATTCGTATTCCGCATCCTTCAGGAGGAATATTGGACATTGTTGCACCTTTACCACCTCATATGGTCCAAAGTTTTAATCTTTTATCTTTTAATGAGAGTGATGCTGAAACCGACTAAACAAACTTCATTTGTTCTTTTTGATTGATACAAATTTTGTCTATAAATTTGATAAGATGAATAGGGCATCTATTTGAAGAAAGTTTTTGATAAGTCAATCGCTATGAGAAAATTGTGTTTTTGAGTGATGAAATTTTCGAATATCATGGCTTTCTTTCTACAGTTCTTTATCCATAATTGATTGTATTGTTATTTTTGGATATGGTGTATCATTTAATAATCTGAGTTTATGAAGCTGATTCTTTGAATTATCTATAGAGGTCATATATTGGGAAGGCGTGTCTGTTGAGGGAGATGAGTTAGATAAAATCTGAAAGATATTTACTAAAATAGAGAAAGCGATTTTAGTTTTTTTATGGGGAATAATGGAGGCATTTTATAGTAATGCTGAGGAAAAGTAGCCTCTCAAAAATTCCTGTTGTCAAGGAAGTTTGTTTTATTATCAATGTGGTTTGATATGCTTATAGTATAGATTTATGCTTTGTATCTTTGCTTACACAATGAAGCTTTCTTAGCAAAGTTCTCCTTTCAATGAGCAATTATTTTTCTACTTACTTAGTTTATCCAAAAGACTATCGTTCATAAAAGAAGAAATAAGTTTTTAGTATCTTAATGCTGCATTGAAGTGAACTCATCACATTGAAAAAATATCTAGACAAAAAATTGGAGATAAAACGTCAGGCGCGTTTTATTGCTCTAGGGAGGGCTTGAACACTTTTGTTTTTTCTAGTGAACAAAAACAGATATTTATTATGGAAACATTCAAAGGGGGGATAAGTTGAAATGAGGAGTGACTGATGGGATCATTATTGATTGACGTTAATAACGTCTCAAAAATATATCGCAACATTGACAGAGGAATTGGTTTTAAAAACAAGGTCTTTTCTCTCTTCAAGCCGGTTTATACAAATCATCATGTGTTAAAAGATATGAGTTTTACCCTCTTTTCAGGGCAATCGTTAGCAATTCTTGGCCCTAACGGAGCGGGTAAATCGACACTGATTAAAATACTTTCTGGTATACAATACGCTGATGAGGGGTGTGTTAAAGTCCTTGGTGTTGATCCTTATAAAGCGAAGAAAAATCTGTTCAAGTCTTTGGGTGTGGTCTTTGGTCACAAGAATTGTTTATGGTGGGATTTGCCCTTACGCTACAGTTTGGATATGGTTCAACCATTATATGGTCTTGAACGCGCCTCTTTTACCCGTGATCTTAAAGAGATCGCTGAGTTGCTGGGTCTTGAGCATATTATGGATAAGCCAGTGCGGATGCTTAGTCTGGGTGAGAGAGTGAAAAGTGAATTGGCATTTAATTTCTCCTTTAAACCTAAACTGTTGTTTCTCGATGAGCCAAGTATTGGTCTTGATATTACATCTAAGCATGAAATCAGGGAGCTTCTTAAAAAACTGAAAAAGGAGCGTGGCACTGGGTATATCATCACAAGTCATGATATGGGAGATATTGATGGATACGTCGATGATATTATTCTTTTGCATAAAGGAAAGAAACAGTTTCATGGTAATCTTCATGCGCTTAAAAGTGTCATTCCTTCTTTGGTGAGAATGACACTTTTTTGTGAACATATGGCTGCACCTTCAGCTGTTGTAGAAAAAATTGATGAGATTGCGTTGAAATTATCTACTCCTTTAAAAGATAAGCACTTTAACGCTGAAGAATGCTCGCTGGAGGTTTCGCTGCCCCGTGAGGATTTTGTGCGTTTTGTACGCGAAATTACAACCGAATTGAACTGTACGTTCTCTGTATCCACTCCCTCGCTTGAAGAGATGCTCCGTGTTAAATTTAAAGAATTTATCTAACCACTGCTTTGGTATGTTTCTTTTTGCCAAGAATGGATTACTCACTGTTCTAAGTGATAGAGCAATGTTTTTTACCGATATTATCATTGGGACACTTTCGCCATTTGTTATTCAATTTCTATTATGGAATGCACTTTTCTCTGATACGGGCAACACCATCAATGGCTTTAGCTTTTATGATATGATGTATTATTATGCTTTTGCTTTAGTCCTAGGTCGCTTAAATAATGGTTATAATGTGATTAAGTTTTTCTCTCATCATGTTAAAGAAGGTCAATTAGAAGTATATCTTACAAAGCCCTTTAGTTATATGACACAAATGCTTTTTACTTTTTTAGGGGAGAGTGTATTATATAGCATCCCGTTATTGGCTTTTTTTGTTGTTAAGCTTGTTTTATCCTATGAAAATATTCTGGGATTGGTCATCGCTTTTCTGTTCTTTTTTCTGGTTGTTATTCTATCACAATTGCTTTGTTTTTTACTCTCTTTTGGAATTGCCTTATTAAGCTTTTGGGTGATTGAGTACAATATATTACTCTCTTTCAGTATTCTCAGTTCAACGCTTCTTGGGGGTGTTCTTTTACCACCATCTTTTTGGCCGGTGTGGCTTATTCCGCTTATGCAATTTAATCCCTATCGTTTCATGATATCAGCTCCTGCCGAGTTTTTCGCGACGCAAAATTTAGCGTTGTTTCAGCAGTTTATTTTCGGAAGTTTTACTTCTATTTTGTGTTTTTTATTCTTAATTTATATTGCTTGGAATAAAGGGATGAAAGCATATAATGGAGCAGGTGGTTGAGATGAAAATAATCCTTCATTTTATCATTTTGAATATCCGCCGACAGATTGTTTATGGTAAGAATTTGGCTGGGGAGTTTATTCTTTCTCTATGCTATTATTTTATTCAATTCATATTTATTGATAGAATATCTTCTTTTTCAGGAAAGATCGGTAACTATAGCAGAGATGAAATCCATTTTATCTTTGTTGTCTTTGTTCTACTTGGAATATTTTTGAATATTTTTACTAATTCTATTGAAACGTTTTTTGAAAAAGTAGCGGATGGTAAAATTGAACCATACTTGATAAAGCCTGTTTCAAGCTGGTTGTTGATGTTGTTTGGTTGGTGTAAATCTCTTAATTTGATCAAGCTCTTTGTTCTTTATGTTAGTGCCTATTTATTTGTATCATTACCGGATATTTCTGATCTTAAGCTCAGATGGATCTCTTTTGTTGTTGCAATATTTTGTGTTTTTATTGTCAATATTTGTTTTTTTCTGATGTTCAATTTTATAACATTTATTATTAGCCGTAAGATGCCTGTCGAATATTTTCATGAAATGATTTACGAGCTTTCATTTGTACCAATAGGAATTTATCCTTTAAGCATCGTAAAATGGCTTTTGTTTATGCTTCCTATGGCTTTTTCTGCTTCCTTGCCTGTGTCATTGTTGCTTGGTAAAGGCGAATGGAATATTGGATATCTTCTGTTGAGCGCTTTTCTTTCCATGGTCATGACTTTCATAAGTTATAAGAAAACAATGCGTAAATTTAATGGATTAGGGGGATGAGATGAAAGTCAGCATGATTATAAAAATAAAAAATTGAGTGAAAATTCTATCGTACTGTAAAATATCGTTATTTATGCTGGCGGTATAGGGTATGTAAAATTTACACATGAGGATTTTTATTAGACATATTCATGCATAAAATCGGTTGTATTTCTATAGCTATGAGCAAAGAATTTACAACAGAAATCATAGAGTTAAATTTCTTGGTTTTAAATCAGTTTTAGTTTGAGTTTGGATGGCTGCTTGATGACACAAGCCAATTGTAAGATGGTATACAATATTAGTAGTGCTTTTTCCTCCGAGCAAAATTTACTTTTGTTGCGTTTATAGTGCTAAAAAACTGTCAAAGATGGGTAATTTTTAGATGTGTAGAATGTGGTTATTCGTGCGGATTTTGTTGGTGCATTCAATATATTATTACGTGGATGAGTTTTTGCTTAAACAATAAGAAAATTGACAGAATAAAGCTTTTAAGTTGCCTGATAGAAAGCTAAGAGCTGCGCTAAACAACATAATAGCAATTATCAAGAAAACAATCACATAGAGATTTTTCAGCATGCTGAGCAGTCAAAGTTCAGTTAATAATTGCTTGGAAATAAAAGGATTCACCAATCCAAGCAGGCAAAAACGATGGCAACGCAACTGAGCTCAATAACATAATTAAATATATTTCTTTGTTGCACTTATAAACCAATAAAATTATACTTAATTTTATTATGAATTTCTTATTTCATGTTATGATTTTATTTAATAGAAAGATAATTATTATGTAATATTTTTATTATTATTATAAACATTATTATTTAATTGAAAATATACAATTTAAATATATACAATATAAACATAATATATTTATATTATTTTAAATAGGTTATTTTAAAAAGTAATTAAATAATATATTATTTTGTAAAAAAATATTTTCTATTTTTTAATTATTAATAAGATCATTTTTCAATTTTTCTTAACAAAGATAAGAGAAAAATGAAGTTTTACATCCTCTTTTACAATAAATAAAAATGATACTTTAATCTTGTGTTGCTCTTTAAGCTTAGAGCTATACAGATGTTATTGCTTATCATTAATAAAACTAATGTGATTGATGGCGTAGAGATTACAAAGGGCTAAATTTTTTTCAAAATATATATCTACGCTAATTTTCGTGATTGATATCTTTTCTAAGATGAAAAGGGGCATGAGCTGATTTGAATATCGATAAATTTTTCGTATCAACTCAAAAAATATACGATCATATAATTTTATGGCTATTCTAGATTATCATTTTGATAAACTGAAGAAGTATAACGATTAGCATTACAAAGGTTTGTGCAAAAATGCTTTTATTGGACATTATTAAATTTTTTATGATTTATATTTTAATCATTTTATCTTGGTTAGAAAGAAGGTGGACTCATTTTTATTTCTCTATTTTATCTTAAAATCGTGGAATTATATTAATGTTAGAAAGTTATAATTGTGGAAGACAATGAACTTTATTAAAATTATTCCATGTTCTGGTAGAAACGCATGGCTGTGAAAACGTTGAAATGTGTAATAGCTTATGGTATTAGATTTAGCGCATTCACCAAAGTTATCCCTTATCTTATCTAATTTAGCTTTTTCAATCAAAGAGTTAAGCTGGTTCTTACGCTAATTGTAGCTGGGGCAAATATTTTTTCTCAATCTATACTAAAGAAAAATATTTTATAAAAATATTTATTTTAATATATTATACAAAAAATAAAAACATTGCATGTAACTAAAAAAACAACATATTGATATTTTTTATATTATAAAATCATAATAATAGTTATGATAATAAAGCTAAATTTATAATAAAAACAATAAAATAACTTTTTTTAATATATTTTTATCTTTAAATTACTCAATGTAAATTACAAATAAAATAATTGACAATCCTTAAATAAACATGTAACGGATATATTGTAAGTGTAATATAATATAAAAATAACAATTAAAATAAAATTATTAATTAAATTTTGTATTATATTTTTATTATCAGAAGATAAATATACTTTATCGATAGATAACGGAATGTTTTCTATTTAGAGGGGGCGGTAAAGAAAATTTATTTTACTAAATATTGTAATTAGGTGGTTATGATGAAAATATTCAAGCATTGTATAGTATGTTTTGTTGCAGTAGCGATTTTCTTTTCACAGATTTTAAGAGCCAATGCTGATTCTTTAAATGGCAGATTTCAAAATGCTAGTTTTATTTCTGTAATGACACAGGAAAATAGAGTTATTAAAGCTGTTGATATGATTATTAGCCAGTTTGGAGGACAAGGGGGTGAGAAAAATGTCCAAAAAGTTGCGGGTTTAATGGGGTTGGAGACAGCGATTTTTGGTCTCATCGCATATCTTGTATATTTCTTTACTAGAAAGCCACCGAGTCCTAACAGAGAGACAGGTGGAAGAACATTCGATGCTTTTGCTCATAGTTCATGGGCTTTGAATTAAAAGATATTATCCTTGATAAACTTTGAATTATGCTGTTATTGAATGTTTTATATTAAATAAACCGTGATATTTAATCACGGTTTATTTATTTTTTTAATCTTAATGACCTTGATAAGTTTATCCTTTTATATCATTAAGATATTGTTTTGTGGATGCCAGTATATGGTGCATTAAATTCAGCTAATCAGTTGCTTTTTAAATTTACTTAAATTTTTTTCTCTTCAAAATGCGCATTTGAGCTAAGTTTGTGGTTGATATTTTTTTTATGATGAAAACGCGAATGCATTAATTGAGATATCCATAAACTTTGTATATCAACTCAAAAAATACAAGGTCACACAATCTTACGACTATTTGTGGGTTTTATGTTGATGAACTGAATAAGTATAGCGATGCGTCTTACAAATATTTGCAAAAATGCTTTTATTGGAATCTTTTAATCTCTTTGTGGTTTACAATTCATTTTATCATTTTATCTTAAGCAAAGAGAATGTGGATTCATTTCTATTTCTCTATTTTATCTGAGAAGGGTGGAGTTATACGAATGTCAAAAAAAGTCATGATCGTGGAAGATAATGAGCTTAATATGAAGTTATTTCGCGATCTTGTAGAAGCGAGTGGTTATGAAACCGTTGAAACACGTAATGGTCTTATGGCATTAGATTTGGCGCGTTCATCAATGCCATCTCTTATCCTTGTGGATATCCAGTTGCCAGAGGTCTCTGGAATAGATGTTATTAAACAATTAAAAGAAGATGAAGAACTTCGATCAATCCCCGTTGTTGCTGTAACAGCTTTTGCTATGAAAGGCGATGAGGAGCGAATTCGTGCCAGTGGATGTGAAGAATATATGTCAAAGCCTATTTCTGTCCCTCATTTTATTACAATGGTAAAGCATTTCTTGGACTAAAGCTTGTTAAGTGATGATAGAAAAAATATTGAAAAGCTTATAAGATTGCTAAAGTTGTCGCGTAAATATTTTTGTGCTTTAGCACGTCGATATATTACAAGTTAGTAAAACAGATTTAAAAAATTGAAACTGAAGTTTTGAATTTTTTCGGTCTATTTTTCTTGCCTTTTATCTTAAGAGAAGAGGTTGTTTTGCATTCTTGTTTTTTCTAATCGGTATAGATTTGTTCCTACATTCATCTAAAAGTCTGTTTTAGCAGTTTAAAAAAGCCCCGTTTTTGTCCGAGGCTTTATGCATTGCAAAAATTGAAATTAACGCTTTGAGAATTGGAAAGAACGACGTGCTTTTGCTTTACCGTATTTTTTACGTTCAACAACACGACTATCACGGGTAAGAAACCCACCTTTTTTCAAGATTGAGCGAAGTTCTGGTTCGTAATAGGTTAAAGCTTTGGAAATGCCATGGCGCACTGCACCGGCTTGTCCAGAAAGACCACCGCCTGCAACGGTTGCAATAATATCAAATTGGGTATCCCTATTTGTTGCAACAATTGGTTGACGAAGAATCATTCTAAGAACAGGACGAGCAAAATATTTGTCAAATTCCTTATTGTTGATCGTGATTTTTCCAGAACCTGGTTTAATCCATACACGCGCAACAGCGTCTTTACGCTTTCCTGTTGCGTAAGCACGTCCTTGTGAATCAAGCTTCTGCATGTGAACAGGAACAACATTTTCATGTGTTTCTGTAATACTTGTTACTATGCTAAGCTCAGAAAGAGAATTAATTTCAGCCATAATCAAGCAATCCTTTTGTTTTTGCGGTTTAAAGCACCAACGTCAAGAGATTCAGGCTGTTGTGCTTCATGTGGATGTTGGCTTCCAGCGTAAACACGTAGATTCTTCAATTGACGGCGACCAAGAGGTCCACGAGGAATCATGCGCTCTACTGCTTTTTCAATAACGCGTTCGGGAAAACGCCCCTCAAGAAGTTGACGTGCTGTACGTTGTTTGATTCCACCAATATAGCCGGTATGCCAATAATATTTTTTATCCGTATATTTTTTGCCAGTGAGAGCTATTTTATCTGCATTAATGACAATAACGTTGTCACCATCATCAACATGTGGAGTAAATGTAGCTTTATGTTTGCCACGTAAGCGGTTAGCAACAAATGTGGCAAGACGACCCAAAACAAGGTTTTCTGCGTCAATAATAACCCATTTTTTCACCACTTCAGTTGGCTTTTGTGAAAAAGTTGCCATAGAAGTATCCTTTATTAGAACCCTTTTAATATAAGGGAATTTTTACTGTTTTGCGTTGAAAATTGTTACCATAGCGAAATATTTAACGCATACTACTTGCTCTGATATAATGTCTTTTGATTAACGTCAAGAGAAAATAAAAACTTTATAAAACAACATGTTACAAGAAGGGTATTATAATACCCCATTAAAAGAAGTTTGTAGACCATTTAAACTTAAAATGAATGTTGCAAAAGACTATTTTATCTTTAACGCATGATTGTATTTTATCGTTCTTCATTATAAAATAAGCAATAATGCAGTGGTCTCGTTATTTTCTCAATGTTGAATCTTCTGCTTGTGGTCAAGCTTGGTTAGATGCCCTTGATGTTCAAGGGATAAATAACGCGCGCGCTATTTCTCAAAAATTTGGCTTTCCAGATCAGTTAGCTCGAGTACTTTCAGCAAGAGATGTGGATGAAGCTGAGGCTGTTGCTTTTATTAATCCAACATTACGTACGCTTATGCCTGATCCAGAAAGTTTTAGGGATATGCAATGCGCTGCAGAGCGTATTGTTAAGGCTCTTCTCAATCAAGAACAGGTTGCTGTTTTTGGTGATTATGATGTTGATGGTGCTTGTTCATCGGCACTCATAGCGCGTTTTTTTCGTTATTTTGGTATTGAAGTCAAAATTTATATTCCTGATCGTATTGTTGAAGGCTATGGTCCGAATGAACAAGCAATGAGGATGCTTGTGCAAGAAGGCGCTCGGTTAATTATCACTGTTGATTGTGGCGCAAACAGTCCAGATGCCGTAAAAGCAGCGAGGCTTGCTGGTGCTGATGTTGTGATTTTAGATCATCATCAAATGTCAGAGATTCATCAAGAAGCTGTTGCTCTTGTCAATCCTAATCGTCCTGATGATTTTTCTAAACAGGGGCATTTATGTGCAGCTGGCGTTGTTTTTGTTACGTTAGCTTGGGTTCATCATTTGCTGCGGAAAAAACAATTCCAAGGACCGCTGCCTGATCTTTTAAGTATGCTTGATCTTGTTGCATTGGCAACCATATGTGATGTCGTTCCATTACAGGGGGTTAACCGTGCTTTTGTGTTAAAAGGGCTTCAAGTTGCTCGTTCTATGCATAATCTAGGAATAACAGCTTTAACAAAGGTTGCACGAATAGGGGAGCCGCTTAATAGTTTTCATTTAGGTTTTTTATTAGGTCCTAGAATTAATGCAGGAGGGCGCATTGGTGATCAAGCTTTGGGAGCACGTTTGCTTAGCTGTGAGAATAAAGATGAAGCGGACAGAATAGCAGAACAATTAGATCGGCTTAATCAAGAACGCCAAGAAATGGAGAATATTCAATTAGCACAAGCGGAATCTTACATTTCTTCTCTTTATCAAGATCAAGAAATACCATTGTCACTTGTCATTTCTCATAAAGAATGGCATCCGGGGATTATTGGTATTCTTGCTTCCCGCCTCAAAGAGCGTTTTTTTTGTCCTGTTTTTGCTATTGCTTTGAAAGAAGATGGAAATGGCGTAGGGTCGGGACGCTCAATTAATGGTATAGATTTAGGAGCAATCGTTCGTGAAGCTGTTACATTAAATTTATTAGAAAAAGGAGGGGGGCATAGTATGGCAGCAGGAATTACAATTCAATCAACAAAAATTGAAATTTTTCGAAAATGGCTAGAAGAAAAAGTTTCTTTAATGGTTTCACAGTTGCGTGCAAAAAAATCTCTTAGTATAGATGGTTCTCTTTCTGCTTCTGGTGTTAATGAAGCGCTGTTTGAATTGCTTGAAAAAGCAGGGCCATTTGGGGCAGGGAATGCAACACCTGTTTTTGTTCTTCCCTCTCATCGACTGGTGAATCTATCTGAAGTTGGTAAAGGACATCTTCGCCTCATTGTATCTAATGTTGAAGGAAAAAAACTACAAGGAATAGCTTTTCGTGCTGTAGGGACATCGCTAGGTGATTTTCTTTTTGAAAATATTGGTGAAATGATTCATTTAGCTGGTCATCTTAGTTTGAATTATTGGAATGGAACGATCAATCCGCAACTGCGCGTGATTGACGCAGCTGCAGTGGTTTGAAAGGGATATTTTTTATATTAGATGTCTAGATTAGAAGCAAAAGTAGAGTTTTCTTGTATGAAACGAAATCGTGCTTCTGGTTTTGTTCCCATGAGACTTTCTACAGTCTTTTTCGTTTCTTGCATTTCCACGGCATCAATAGAAACACGAAGCAATGTACGTTTTTGAGGATGCATAGTCGTTTCTTTAAGTTGTTCTGCGCGCATTTCACCCAGCCCTTTAAAACGCCCGATTTCGATTTTAGCTTTTCCAGTAAATTCAGTTTTGAGCAATTCATCCTTATGAATGTCGTCACGAGCATAAGCAACTTTTCCTCCTTGCGATATTCTATAAAGGGGAGGGACGGCAAGATATAAATGTCCCTGATGAATAAGGTCAGGCATTTCTTGAAAGAAGAAGGTAATGAGCAGTGACGCAATATGAGCACCATCAACATCAGCATCTGTCATGATGATAATACGTTCATATCTGAGATCTTTTTCACGATACTTGGAGCGTGTTCCACATCCAAGAGCAAGGATCAGATCGCTAATTGTTTGGCTTGAGTTCATTTTTTCATGTGCAGCACTGGCGACATTTAAGATTTTACCACGAAGAGGTAAAATTGCTTGGTTTGCTCTATTTCTTGCTTGTTTAGCAGATCCTCCTGCAGAATCCCCTTCAACAATGAATAGTTCAGCACCCACAGCATGGTTCTGGCTACAATCTGCAAGTTTACCGGGCAGACGTAATTTACGGACAGCAGTTTTTCGACTTATTTCTCTATCTTGGCGTCGTCTAACACGTTCTTCAGCACGTTCGATAACCCAATCGAGAAGTTTTGTTGCTTCTTGTGGGGAATTTGCTAACCAATGATCAAAAGGATCGCGGATTGCATTCTCAACGATACGCTGTGCTTCAATGGTTGCTAATCGATCTTTTGTTTGTCCAACAAATTCAGGGTTACTGATAAAGACTGAAAGTATTGCGGCTGTTGAAATCATAATATCGTCAGACGTAATAATCGTTGCGCGCTTGTTTCCTATTAACTCAGCGTAGGATTTCAATCCACGCAAAAGAGCTTGACGTAATCCTATTTCATGTGTTCCGCCTTCTCCTGTAGGAATCGTATTGCAGTAAGATTGCACACAAGAATCACCACCATGCCAAGCGATAGCCCACTCAACGGAGCCATGGCCATTATTGTGTTGTGTTTTGCCAGAAAAAATTTCTGACGTTACTCGATATTCATCTTTTAGTGACGAAAGTAAATAGTCTTTAAGCCCATCGGGAAAATGAAAAACAGCTTTTTCAGGAATATTTTTTGCGCCTTCAAGTATGACGGGATCACAAGACCAGCGAATTTTTACGCCACCAAAAAGATAGGCTTTGGAGCATGTCATCTTATAGATTTTTTCTGGATCAAAAGCTGCTTTTTCACCAAAAATTTCATGATCAGGATGAAAACGAACGCGTGTACCACGACGATTATAAACATCTCCCAGATCTTCCAATCCAGATTGAGGAATACCGCGTGAGAAACGTTGGCGGTAAAGTTTTCGTTCTCGTGCAACTTCAACTTCCATATCATCAGAAAGAGCATTGACGACAGAAATTCCTACTCCATGAAGTCCACCTGCAGTTTGATAAGCCTTTCCATCAAATTTTCCCCCTGAGTGGAGTTGTGTCATAATAACTTCAAGAGTCGATTTCTCAGGCATTTGAGGATGATTTTCAACAGGAATACCGCGTCCATTATCTGTAACGGTTATATAACCGTTCCTATCTAATGAGACCTCAATAGAATCTGCATAACCCGCAACAGCTTCATCCATCGCGTTATCAATAATTTCGGCAAATAAATGATGAAGCGCTTTACTGTCTGTTCCACCAATATACATTCCAGGGCGTAAACGTACCGGCTCTAAACCCTCAAGAACTCGAATAGAGAGAGCATTATAGTCATCTTCTTGCGTATCTTTTGCACTTTTTCTTGAAATCATCGCGTTTGATTTCATTGGAGACTGCAGAGTGTTTTCTTTTGTATTTACCCGAGATTGGGCTTTATTTAAAACACTAAAAAGATCCTTTTTGTTATCGCTCATAGCGTTTAACTATCCACCTCATAAAATATTTCATTAAAATAAATTTTATGCCTGTTTTTTATTTAAAAATCAATGCACTTAGGAAACATCGATTGTTGGACCAAAAATTTTTTCAAAAGCGTGTTTGAGAGCAATATCAATATCATGCATTGCTACAGGGCAACCTAGATCAAGAAAGCTTGTTACACCGTGGTTTGTAATTCCACAAGGAACAATTCCTGAATAATGGGCTAAATTAGGATTAACATTGATAGAAACTCCATGAAAACTTATCCATTTGCGCACTCGAATGCCAATAGCTGCAATTTTATCTTCGGAAGAAAGATCATTTTGTTTTGATGGGCAATGAGACTGTTTAACCCAGACACCAACGCGATCTTCTCTGCGTTCGCCTTTAATATTAAAGTTGGCAAGCATCTGTATGATCCATTCTTCTAATGCACTAATGAAAGCACGAATGTCTTGTTTCCGGCGTTTAAGATCAAGCATGATATAAGCAATACGCTGTCCTGGACCGTGATATGTAAATTCACCTCCACGTCCTGCTTCATAAACAGGGAATAAATTAGGCGCCAAAAGATCTTTTTTATTTGCACTCGTTCCCGCTGTATAAAGGGAAGGGTGTTCGAGAAGCCAAACTTGTTCATGCGCAGTTTTTGCAAGAATTTTTTCTACACGTTCTTGCATATAACGCAGAGCTTCAGGATACTCAACTAGATGATCGCTTATTTTCCATTCGACGGGTGGATTTTCTAGAATTGCATTAAAATGATGTGATAAGTGATTACGATCTGTATGTTTCAATTCACATGTCATGGGTAATATTTATCTTGATGTTTGAGTTTATTTTGTAATCAATAAAAGTGATTACAGAGTAAGGTATAGAATTGTTGAATAAAAGAGAATACGTTCATAAATTTTATCTTAAGAAGATTTGCTACGCTTAAAAATCCACGTTCCTTTTACCATCTTCCTGTTGCACCACCACCACCTGATGATCCACCACCACCCCTAAATCCCCCTCCACCTCGAGGACCACCGAACCTTCCACCAGGATATCTGCCACCGGCACTTAAGTTAAGAAACCAAGGTGTGAAGATGATCCCCAGCCAGAGATACTTTTGTGGACCCACTTTTTTACCAAAAATCATTGCAAGAATGGGCAAACCAACGACTATAAAGAGAATGAGAAACATAATTGCATTGATTACCATTTCTTCTTTTTCAGCTTGTTTACGTTGTTCTTCAACGATTTTAGCTTTTTCTTTGATGCGAAAAGTAAAATCAGAATCACTTTCTGTAATAACTTTGATAATTGCATCAACTGCTTCAGCAATTCCTTTTTGATAATTTCCTTCGCGAAAATTAGGAATCATGAAGCTATTAATAATGACAGAGGAAAGAGCATCTGTTAGCTCTCCTTCCAAACCATATCCAACTTCGATACGTGCTGTGCGTTCATTCGGTGCAATGACCAGTAATACACCATTATTGATCTTCTTTTGGCCTAATCCCCATGTACGAAAAAGAGAATTGCTGTACGTTTCTATATCGTTGCCCGAAAGAGTAGGGAGTGTTACAAGAACAATTTGATCTCCCGTTTTCTCTTCGAGTGCTGCCAGTTTTTTTGTCAAGTCTTCCTTGGTTGCATTATCGAGCAAATGAGCCACATCATTAACATAACCTGTTAAATGAGGAAATTTTATTTGCGAACAAGCGATACTTCCTAATGCAGCAACTAAATACAGAGAGCAGATAAAAGCCCATAATTTTGGAAATACAATACGTTGCAAAGAGTATCGAAATGATTTCATTAATTAAAATTAACCTTTGGTGTTTGTTGGCTATCAGTATCGATGGTAAAAGTTGGCATAGGTTTAGCATCACGAAACCATAATTTTGCCCAAATCATCGTCGGCATTGTTTTGAGTGCAGTATTGTAGGCACGTACTGTTTCAATATAATCCCGGCGCGCAACGGAAATACGGTTTTCTGTTCCTTCTAATTGTGATTGAAGAGCAAGAAAGTTTTGGTTTGCTTTAAGATCCGGATAGTTTTCAACAACAGCCATAAGTCGCGAAAGTGCACTTGATAAATTTGCTTGATTTTTGAGATATTGCTGCATAATTTCTGGATTATTCAACATATCTGCATTAATGTTGACTTGTGTTGCTTTAGCACGTGCTTCAATTACATTTGTGAAAACACTTTGTTCATGAGCTGCGTAAGCTTTAACTGTTTCTACAAGATTGGGGATGAGATCTGTACGACGTTGATATTGATTGAGCACTTCACTCCATGCTGCATGTGCTTTTTCTTCATTTGTTGGTATCGTATTAAATCCGCAACCACTTAAAAATGGCACTAACCATGCCAAAAGAATCACGATTGGAAATTTTTTTAATATTTTAAACATTGAAGAAGTTTGTACATTTAACATAAAGATGTCTCCACAGATATTTTATGTATTATATAGGGTTTATTTTCTTGGTGGAAAGTATTTTGAACTTTATAAACAGGCGTATTTATCAATAAATTGATATCTCTCTGCGTTTTAGGTACGCTTAAGTGACTTGTTGATATTAAAATAATAATAGTAATATAGATGTCATCTTATAAAAGATCAATAATATTAATATTAATTATTATTACAGAAAATTATATTATTTTCGTAGGAGTTTTGGGTTTCAAAATGTGCAGATAATAACTGGAAAAGAGAAAAATGTAAGGATCAATTTTATAGAAAAATAGAAGGTAAGGGCAGTTCCTATTTTCTTCCTTTAGAAGTTATGCTTAACGTATTGGATAAAAAGACTTTTTAATTATGTATATCAGCAACTGTAAGGAGAGACAAAGTCCTATGATAGAAAGTGTTCAGCGGCAAAGTGAAAAGTTTGATGGATTGGCTAATGATTATGATCGTTATCGTCCTCGCTATCCCCTTACTTTATTTAAAACCATGCTCTTTCCTTTTAAGAACAAAAAGAATTTGTCCATCGTGGATATAGGCGCTGGGACAGGCATCGCATTAGAGGGGATTGTTAAATTTTTAGGCAACGAGCACCAATATCATGCTATTGATGTATCGGAAGATATGATTAAGCAGGGACGAAGAAAATTTCCGAACGTGCGGTGGTATCAGGGCCGAGCCGAAGATCTATTGCCTCAAATAGGCAAGGTAGATCTTATCGTTGCAGCGCAGGCATTTCAATGGATGGATCGCCCTAAATTGCTTTGCGTTATTTCAGATCAACTTCGGGTCAATGGTGTCATGGCGGTTATTCAAAATAATCGTGATTTCAAGCATAGCGAATTTCTAGAGGCTTATGAGACATTGTTAGAGAAGATGAGTCCAAATTATTCCCGTTATTATCGTAATTTTGATTTTTTACAGGAAATGAGTGATGGCTTTGGGGTAGATCCAGAAAAGATTTCTTTTCATACGCACAATTGGACGATGATGATCCCATCTGAAGCTTTTATTGGAATGAGCCGCTCTTCAACGCAAGTGCAACGCGCTATTGCTTGCTATGGGGAAGAATATTTGCGGCAATTGGTCGCATTGATAAAGAAATATGAAGTGCAAGGCAATTTGGAGCTTTTGTATCAAAGTGAGCTCTATATGTATGCAGGATAATCCGATATCGATGATTGCTTTTGCTCTTTTAACACATCAGAGTGGGCGGTATTCAGAAAATTAACGCCTTATTAAGTCAGACTTTGAGAGAGAAAGGTTTTTTCTTCTTCAGCATTCACATTGACATCTTATTACCGCTGATTTTCATTGTTCATTTAATATGAGAGAGTTTAAATAGAAAACTTATGCTCTGCATTATAGCATCGAAGCGCTTTCTTTACTGCAGTTTAACAACAGATTATTTTATAAAATGGAAAGAGGTAGATTGAATAGAAATGTTTGATAATTCTTTGTTTTTATGATTGCTTTTTATTATTAAATGAGAGTGTTTTTAATAAATTTTGACAAAAATAACTGAAAAAGTACAAAAAATTATCATAATCAGAAATTTGTAGTAAAAAAGGTAATGGCTTGGAAGAACCTTAAAAAAACAACTCATTTTGAAATTATCTCTAAATTTAGATTCAGTATAACAAAAAAGTAAAATATAAATATGCTATATGAAGCATTTCTCTGTTTAAAAGATATAATATAAAACAATATATTAATTATTTTTTTTGATATAAGAAAACTTCTTTTATTTTCTATTTTAAATAACGGGTTAGGCCGATTCTTATGTGGTTTTATTGAAGATGTGTTTTTCAAGATTTAATCTGGCGCTTTAAATACAATTTTAGAAGTGGCAAATAAGCTCAATTTCTTCTCTGTTGTGATGTGTTGAATAAGTTTTTTAATTTTCTATAGAGTTTAATTTTTGCAATCATGATAGATTGTGACAGCTATCTATTTAAGATTTTTATAAGTTTAGTAGGAATAGCTTGATGATAAATCCATTGAGTTCTCCATCTTTACGCTTCATAAAAGAATAAGCCTGCACCATCACACACTTTGTCATTTCCCAATGTTGTGACAGCTCTTGACACGGCTCATAAGAGGAGTAGTCCTTTTTTGTACAGTTTATCCATACGCCAATTTCGCTTATGACGTGCAAGCGAATGGTTTTGATTGATTCAACATACACAGATTTGGAATGAGAGAGTCTAAAGATATTCCGCTCTCTCATTTAATATGAATCATGCTAGATTATAATTATAAATTAATGCGTTATCTATTTTTAAAATCCATGACCTTGGTTGTGTTTGTCAATATTTCATTTTCATTTATCGTCAACTATTCTACTTTTGGATAATAACTCCATTGTAAGGAATACCTTTAAGAAAGCATTCTCGCTTTAAAGAGTCGTTATAGTTTTTTTTGTTTTATAGAAGGATCAATAATGCTAAACGTTATACTTTGATAAAAAAAAAGAAAGTAAATTATGACTATTATACTGAAACCGAGCGAGGTGACGCTTAGTGAGCTTGCAGCTATTTATTTTAATGATGAAGTAAGTAAACTTCATAATGACACGCATTTAGCTATCGAGAAAGGGGCTCAGCGCATTGCTGAAATTGCTGCTGGAAGTGAGCCTGTGTACGGTATTAATACTGGTTTTGGGAAGTTGGCTTCCATTAAAATTGATGCGGACGATGTCGCTGTTTTACAGAGAAACCTTATTTTGTCCCATTGTTGTGGGGTAGGAGAGCCTTTAGCTGAAAATATTGTGCGTTTGATAATGAGCTTAAAGCTTATCTCTTTAGGAAGAGGGGCTTCAGGAGTTCGTCTAGAATTGGTAAATTTGCTGGAAAATATGCTTGCAAAAGGCGTCATTCCTGTCATCCCTGAAAAAGGGTCTGTTGGCGCTTCCGGTGATCTCGCCCCACTTGCTCACATGGCGGCTGTTATGATGGGAGAGGGAGAAGCATTTTTTAAAAATATTCGTATGAGTGGAGCAGCTGCGTTAGAAAAAGCGGGATTGTCCCCTATTATTTTAAAGGCAAAGGAAGGTCTCGCTCTTATTAATGGGACTCAAACCTCAACAGCCCTTGCACTTGCCGGTCTTTTTCGAGGTTATCGGGCATTGTGTGGTGGATTGCTGGCAGGAGCTTTGACAACAGATGCCCTCATGGGGTCAACGGCGCCATTTCATCCTGATATCCATATTTTACGAGGACATTATGGGCAGATTGCCGTATCGAAAACATTAGAAAAACTTGTAGAGAATTCAGAAATTCGTGCAGCACATCTACGGGGTGATGAGCGTGTACAAGATCCTTACTGTATACGTTGCCAGCCACAGGTGATGGGGGCATGTTTTGATATTTTGCTGGCAGCAGCAAAAACACTGATTATTGAAGCAAATGCTGTTACAGATAATCCTTTGATTTTAAGGAATGGTGAAGTTGTATCAGGTGGGAATTTCCATGCAGAACCTGTAGCATTTGCTGCTGATCAGATCGCTCTTGCTTTATGTGAAATAGGATCTATTTCTCAGCGGCGTATTGCTCTTATGGTTGATCCAGCTGTTTCTTATGGACTTCCAGCTTTTTTAGCGCATAATCCAGGTCTTCATTCAGGTTTTATGATCGCTGAAGTAACAGCAGCAGCTTTAATGTCTGAAAATAAGCAAATGGCCTATCCTGCTTCCGTTGATTCAACACCTACTTCAGCTAATCAAGAAGATCATGTTTCAATGGCTTGCCATGGAGCGCGTCGGTTATTGGTCATGAGTGAAAACCTTTTTACACTTATTGGCATTGAAACGCTTGTTGCGGCACAAGGAATTGAATATCGTGCACCTTTAAAAACAAGTACTTTTTTGCAATCTGTTATGGAATGTTTACGAAAAAATGTTGCTTCTCTTAAGGAAGATCGCTATCTGGCTCCAGATCTTCATCAAGCACATATACTTGTGCGTGAAGGGCACTTATTATCTGTTTTACCAGAAACAATTTTTCCTTCATTAAGTTTTCAATAGTATTTGTTTTAAGGTCAATGCTGAAGGGGGGATATTGAATTTTGAAACTTCCTCATATGAAAATATAGAGGAGCAATACTATATTTGAATTATTTAATAAATTATATATTTATTACTGTATATATCTGATTTTTGTAGTTAACTAGATATTTTGTTATTTTATAGAAACTATAAAATTAAAGCACCTATATTTTCTGATTTATATCAGAAATTTTAATATAAGTTAAATAATATATACGAATTATATATTCGTGATATTGTATTTTTATAAATATAAATTATGATATATGTATTGTATCAAGTAAAAATAAAAGTTTTAATTTATATTCTTCTTATTTTTTAATACTTTATGAATTTTATAGTTCATTTTTGATATTTAAAATAAAAAAGGAGAAAAGAATGTTTAAAAGTGCTAAATTATGTGTTTCAATAACAGTTCTTTTTTTCTCTCAAATTCTTGAGATTCATGCAAATTTTAGGAGAGCTAGCTTTCCAGAGGAAGTTTTCATTATGATAGTGGCTCAAGAGAAAGAGCCTCTTATTTCAGCGAAAAACAAAGATTTTATTGCTATCTCAGGGCAAATTCCCAGAGGTAATGAGAACGCTATCATCGGACCAACAATCAAAGATGCTCTTTTTATCGTATATTTTTTTTTCATTGGAAAGCTTGTCGTTAAGGCAGCTGGAGTCCTTAAAAGATGGGTTGTAGATAAATTTTCTCATGCTTTTGAAGACTTGCGAGATTCGTATTATCATTGATTGAGCTATTCAATTGGCATAAAAAGTTTGTTTTATGGGCTTAAAGAAAGTTTGCTTAAAGTAACAAAAAATTAATTTTATGCGTAGTTAATGTGTTTGTTATGAATTTTTAGGCTTCTATTTCAGTGCACCGAAATAGAAGCCTAAAAGTTTAGCTTACATTAAGGTTAATTTTCTCTGTAAAAAACTATAGAATACGAAATGAATTAAATGACAATTGTGAAAAAATTCATTATCACTTTATTTGAATAAAATAATACGAAATTGTAGGCTATAAAAGCTGAATAATTCGCAATAAAAGTATTTTTTCATTGTTTAGAGCAAAGTGTTGGACTGGCTGGTCTTCGATGTTTTTTGAAATATATTTGTGAAAGAAACATGAGGCTTTATTTATCATAGGGCTGTTATCGTGGTGTGGATTGTCAGCATTTCAAAAAGTAAGGAAAGAAATGGCAATAAATGAACTGAAACGGGGTATGAGTAAGCGCCAAGTTATTTTTTTAGCTCTTGGTTCTGCTATTGGAACAGGTCTTTTTTATGGGTCTGCACAGGCAATTAAGCTTGCGGGTCCCAGTGTTTTGATTGCCTATTGTATTGCTGGTTTAGCTATTTTTATGGTTATGCGGGCTCTAGGAGAGATGATACTTCATAATCCATTGCCTGGTTCTTTTGCTCGTTATGCGGCAAATTACATATCACCATTAGCAGGTTTTTTAACGGGATGGACATATGTATTTGAGATGATTCTTGTTGGTTTGGCTGATATTACAGCTTTTGCGACTTATATGGGGTTTTGGTATCCTGATGTTGCTCCTTGGGTATGGGCACTGAGTATTACATTAATCATCACAGGTATTAATTTAGCGGCTGTAGAAGTCTATGGTGAACTAGAGTTTTGGCTATCTTCTATTAAAGTTATCGCTATCATTGCGATGATTATTTTAGGAATAGCAATTATTTTTTGTGGGTGGGGTGAAGGTGCAGATTTTTCTACCGTTACTGTTCATAATTTATGGAAAAATGGTGGACTTTTTCCCAATGGTTGGTTTGGTTTTTTAGCTTGCTTTAGTGTTGTTGTTTTTGCTTTTGGTGGCATAGAAATCATTGGCATGGCAGTTATGGAAGTTCAAAACCCTCATCAAACGATTTCAAAGGCAATTAATTCTACTCCAGTTCGTATTTTGCTTTTTTATGTCATGACGTTAGCTATTTTAATGTCTCTTTATCCTTGGAATGAGATTGGTCTTATGGATAGCCCTTTTGTATCCATTTTTGAAAATCTTGGGATTTCGTATGCAGCAAATATTTTAAATATTGTTGTTGTTACAGCGGCTATTTCAGCAATGAATAGTGGAATGTATGGTGCTTGTCGTATGATCCATGGTTTATCGCAGGAAGGTTATGCTTTAAAAAAGTTTCAATATTTATCAAAAAATGGTATACCAGTTTTTGTTATTTTGATGATCTTCGGTATCTTTCTTCTTGGTGCTGTCCTTAATTATTTTTATCATGAAAAGCTTTTTTTTCTTATTGCCGCAATGGCAACATTTGCGACAGTTTTTGTTTGGATGATGATTCTACTGTCACAATTTTTTATGCGAATTAAGATGCCTAAAGAAGCTCAGAATGGTTTAAAATTTCCCATTCCATTTTGGCCAATAGGATCGATTTTTTCTATTTTATTTATGGTTTTTATTTTTATTCTCCTATGGTATTTCGATGAGACACGACCAGTTTTAATTATAGGTGTTATTTGGATTGCTTGGCTTGTTATTTGTTTCTATGCACTTAAACTTCATAATTTTAAGCAAAAGAAGCTGAATAAAATGTGAATAGAGAAAAAACTCAAAACAAATAGCTGATGTCATCAGGAGAACAGGTGTTTGATTGTTTTCTCTAAAGGTTAGAACAATCTAGATTGAAAAAATCTGCTCGTTATTATTTTGCTTTGGAAGTTTTTGTGAGCCATTGTTTACGGTAACGACAAAATCATATAAATATTAGGCGTTTTTTTGATGGTGAGCTGTGCCATCAATATAAGTCTTTCAGGTTAAAATGCCTAACAGTGCAAATAGATTTTACCAGATACATGATTATAGGCAGATATCTTTTTCTAAACGTATTAATGAAGTTCTGTTTCACGAAAGAAGTTATTGTAAGAATTGTTTTTTGGCTCTTTAAAAAATTGGTTGTTTAAATTTTGTTGTTTAGAAAATTACTATTGCTTTTAGAAGCGAAGATAAAGTTCTTTATGTATTTTTTCTCAAAGAGGATTGGCGTTGGTAGAAAATAGTGGATAACAAAGTTACATGAGGCATTGTATCATTGTTTTTACAAAAACTTTAATAAACAGCAGCAAGGTATTACAATAAAATCTCATAGAAGAGTAAATTAAAGAGAACAATGAACGTGTGACAGTTTTAAGATTGTTATTGCTTTCACAAGAGGAAGGATCAAACTTATTTTTTTAATATTGATACAAGAGTAATTTTTATCACAAGTGGAGGCGGACAAAATGCACTCCGCAACTGTATTTCGGTGCAAAATTATTCAATATTACCATAAAAGGTGTTCAAGAACACTACGATCAGCAAAAACAGTCGTCATCAAGTGGCTTTTTGCATGAGAAATCGTCTGATAGCTCTGAACACACACAACAACAATTCTCTCTATCCTTGAGGCAACAGGCAATGTTGATATGGATGTACAATGAGATGCTACGATTATTGCTTCTCATATGATTTCTGGTCAAGATATCAATGTAATGGGGGAAAGTATGACGATTGTTGGCATGACAGACCATCATAGCAGCCATTCACAGACGCATGAAACAGGTTTTTGATAGGTATAGATATGACTTTGTAAGCCGATGGATTGGCGGTAATGGCTATACCTACGAGACAATACCTGCTGGTAGTAACTTTTTGATAGAATGGTAGAGAGTGGCTACAAATCCCATAAATTCCCATACCTGTCTTGGAGATGTGGATTATAAATGCCAAAAGTTTTATGGCACATTTCATTTAGAACAAAAGCCTTGAATTAAATCATGGAGTAAAAAATGAAACAAACTTTAAAATTATTAAGTTCGATAATTCTATTGGGTATAGCTGGGTGCCAGTTTAATAAACCTCCTCCAGGAGAGGTGGCTACGTGGGAGAAAAATGGTGTTACTGATTTTACTGAGGTAGGAAAAGCTTTGTTAGAACGTGGTATGCCAAGCCTTATTGATGCCGATCCAGAAAACAGAAAACTCAGCTACAATGCATGGGCAACTATTGATGCCTGTATGGTTCAATCGGGATTTCGTGATAAAGTGGGGGGAGGGACTTGGTGCGAGAATCATAAAGCCGAAGATCTCCCGATTTGTCGTTCAGGCGCTGTCATCCCGAGGCGCAGTGTCAAGAAGCGCTTGAACAGCCCTTTTTGTAAAAAATATAAAAATGCACCTGAATGCAAACCTTAAGTCTTGCTGTTTGTGACGATCACAATCCCTACCTTCATGTTTCTCATACCCGTACGCGGGGGGCTTAATTCAGCATGTCAATGCTATTTATTTATGGGGACTACAACTGTTGGCGCAATAATATAAAATATCTATTTTGGTTGTAATCAAAATATTGATAATAATTATAAGCATATCGTTGATAGATAGATGATTTTAGTAATAATTTTACCGTATTTTTGATATAATATCGGTGGCATAATTATCGGAAAGAGATAAATAACCATGAAGGTTGATAATGTTCATCGTTATTTTGGAAGTGAAAAAACAGCATGTAAAGTAATTTATGGATTGTTTCATAATATCAAATTATTCAAGGATAGGAAAATGAAGCAGATTTTAAAATTATTAAGTGGGATGACCCTATTTGTTATGGCTGGATGTTATCCAGAAAAGCCTTCTCAAACAGCTGTAGATGCATGGGAAAAGTCTGGTGCTGATCAACTTGAGATAAAAAAAGCTCTGTTAGAGTGTGGAATACAGTATCTTGATGGTCGTCTTGATACAGAAACAAGTACTGATGAGAGATTCAATGCAGAAGAGTCTGTGAATGCATGCATGATAAAAGCAGGTTTCCAAGATAAATTGGGAAGGGTAAAGTGGTGTGAAAAGTATGAAAATCTTCCAATTTGTCAGCCTGATGCTGTTATTCCTCAGCGAAGTGTAGAGAGGCGCTTGAATAGTCCTCATTGTGAAGAGAACAAAGAGCAGCCCGAATGTCAACCTTAAATATTGATGCTGTTGTAATCAATAATCCTTATATTTTTGTTCTCGCAAGGGGGCGGGATTGTTTTTCTCAATAGACTAGCAATCTTACATGTGAAAAAATTAGCACAGGCTTATAGGCTTTTTTATCGTAAATATTGACGGAGGGGGAAATGAAAAAAACATTGAAATTATTGATTGCTATAATTTTATTAAGCTCTGCTGGGTGTATTAGCAAACCTCCCCCATCGATATTGGCATGATGGGAAAAGCCTGGTGTCAATAAATCTATGGTTCAACAAGCACTGTTAAAACGTGGATGGAAACCAATCTACGTTTCTTCTGAAAATATGGATTCGCGTGCAAGTGATTTTGCAGCAGTTTATGAGTGCATGACTAAAGCAGGTTATCGGTACAAATTACAAGATTCAAAGGGAATCTATTTTTCATCAACGCCGCGAAGTGATTCATTTTTAGTCAATTTAATGGTAGCAGGGTATCAGCAGGTTATGGACAATGATACTTTTGGTGTAACCAATTCGACAAAACAAGAGCGAGATTTGATGTTACGTTTTGAAAATGATAAAAAGCGCCAGAAAATAAAAAAAGCTTTGCACAAGTGATCATCAACAGTAGAACGTTAATTTTTAAAGCAATAATTAAATAAACATATTAAACGGGAGAAGAGAGAAATATAGCTCTTTTGTCTCTAATGTAGTTATATTCATCAGCTACGAGATTGGCAATAGTGTTGTTGTCAGATGATGCTAGCGGAGGAGAGTGAGTTGTTGTTTAGAGAAATTTATTCAATATAAAGAATGGCAAATAATAGCTTTGCTAAAATATCTTCCTTAACGATAATAAACAGATAGCTTTCATAGAGCTAATTTTGATGAAATTTTATTTTGGTGTTTTTAAAGTTCAGAATGGTGAGTGTTTTACTGTATTTTAGATTTTATCAAAAGATCTAAAATATTACATTTATTAATTCAAATCATTGATGATAGGGTATTAGGAGAAGTTTTTTATTTATTCAAATTTCTTTGTTAGATATCTAGCATTTTTAATATAGAAATTGTGTACATCAGCTTATACATTAGTGTGCAATTTCTTGTTTTTTTGTTGTAGTTGAAGAGATGATGCGGTTATAGATTTCGTATACTGTATCTTTTTTTGCTGTGTTTTATTAAAACGTTTTAATCGTTTAATCTTAGAAGTTATTCTCATTTTGTTGTATTTTTATTTTTCGGTGGTGAGATAAATTGAATATTATATCTCTTCAAAATTCGCATTTTTTCACGTTTTTTTAAGATTGGTTTTTGGGCCTTTTGTAATTGCAGTTTTCAGCGGTTTTTGAGATGCCTTCTTTAGAGGGATTGTCCTCCTAAATGGTATTTTTAAACTTTTTGTTCTTTCTTTACATAAAACACAAAACATATTATTGAATGCTGTAATTTATCATAAAAATAAAATAATTTTGTTCGTTTTATTCTTGTTGTGTTTAATTTGTGGTTTATTTTTTTGCCAGCATTTTTTGTTTTTGTTGAAAAAAGAAAGTTTTGAAAAACAATGATAGTCAAGGTATCTAACAATCACTTGTATTCGTGCGTTTTTACAGCAGCTATTTTTTCTTTTTTGTTAAATATAAATATTGAGGCACATTCTCATTCATATACATCGCTGTCATGTGACAAAAACAAATTACCTTATGAATGCAGTGATGGTTCAAAGCATACAATTAGTGATAAAGTATATAAATTCACGGCGCCTGTTAAAAAAAAGAATGGGGAGGATCGTTCTCTCATGTTACCTGCTGCTATAGTAGTACAGGAGCCAAATACAGTTATTGAGGCAATGCGTGTAGAGGTTGAAGGGACTGCAAGTATAGAAGATATTTATGGTGTTTTTGTATCACAAGGGGGAAAAATTGTTTTGAGCGATTCAGCTTTTAAAAATGTATCAATAGGTCTTAAAGCTGATAGTGGAATGATTGAGGTTAATCGTGGAACAATTGAGGCTTCTCAGATTGCTGCTTATGCAGAGAAGCGAGGAGCATCTGTTACGTTAACGAATACAAAAATTAAAGTGGAAGGTTTGGGTATCGGTCAAGAGAGTGCTCTTTTCGTTAGTGCTGATGCGGGTATTCAGATGAAAAGTGGATTTATTGATGTGAATGATGCTGCTGCGCTTTATGTGGGGAGAGGGGGGAGTGCGACTTTAGATGGTGTTACCATTGCTTCAAAATATCAAAAAACAGAAGACAAAGAAAATACAAATGAAAAAATTATACATACAGTTTTCAATGTAAAACATCAGGGTTCTGTTTATGTAAAAAATACGAATATTATTTCTACTGATGTTCATATTTTAACAGTTGGACAAGATTCTAACACGCCATCCAATAACGGCAGGGAAGGAAATATTTTAATTTCGCGGGTTAATATTGAAGATTCAACAATTAAAGCAATAGGTAACAAACAAGGTATGTATTTTGAGAGGGATGGGGAAAATGATGCGTATGAACAGGGGCTTGTCTTTTTGAAAAGGACGATTTTTGAGGTTCCAGATGGGACAGCTGTTCATAGTCATAACAGTCGTATTTATATTGGAGTAACAGAAGGTACAAAAATTTTTGGTGACTTATTATTAACAGCTGAAAAAGGGGGAAGTGTAGCGATTTTGGCTAATTCTTCTTCATTGATAGGAGGGACTCGTGTTGCCGATGATTCTATTGCTGAGCTTTATTTAACAAGGGGATCAAAATGGTTTTTGACAAAAAGAAGAGAGATCGATTTGCAAGTTGCAAACCGTACAAGTTCGTCTATTTCATTTGTGAAAGTTTCTGATAGTTTTATTGCTTTTGAGACTCCAATGTTTCAGGAGTATCAGACACTTCATATTGGGAAGGGAGAAAAAGAAGTTTATAGTGCGCAAGATAGGGCAGATATTTATCTCAATACGTATCTCAGTAGTGATGGTTTGCTCGATAATACAAAAACTGATCGGCTTTTAATACATGGTGATGTTTCTGGAAAAACAACAGTTTATGTGCAATTTGTTGCAGGAAATCAGGGTGAGATAGCAACCGGTGAAAATGCTCATAGTATTTCACTTATTCAGGTTTCTGGAAAAGCGGCAGAGGATTCTTTTCAGTTAAATCGTGCTTATATCGCATTAGAGGGTTTGCCTTACCAATATTATCTTCATGCGTATGGTCCAGCTTCTGCTCTTGGAAATGCACAAACTTCTCAAAGATTGGTTGAAGGAGATGGAGATTTTTGGGATTTTCGCCTTGAAAGTAAATATATTCAGCCTGTTTTAGAGGTGTCTGCTATTCCCCCTTCTGAGTTAAAGGTCAGAGAGGTTGTTCCACAAGTTCTGACCTATCTTTTGTTACCAAATGCTTTGTTTCATGTTGGGCTCATGGATATTAGTCATCAACAAAAGCAGTTGCAAGTTAGGCGGTCTATTCCTCGTAAATTATTAAAAGTTGAAGGGAACTTTGCTTTATCTGTCCACGGTTATGGTGGGAGTTATCGTTATGTCTCAGATCTTTCTACACTTAAATATGGGTACGATGGTCATGTTGATTATAACGCTATAAAAACAGATATTTTGCTCAAAACAATAGAGGGTGCATATAGTACGACATCTTTTGGGATTATGGGAACCTATGGAAAGCTTTCCTTACAACCTCATAACGTGGAACAAAGTCAAAAGAGTACGTTTAATAAATGGTCATTTACGGCATATGCTAGTGTGAAACATTACACTGATTTTTACGTAGACGGTCTTTTATCTTATGGTTTGTTTAAAGGGGATGTGCGTAGCCGTGTTTGGGGTAAGACGGCGACATTAAAAGCAAATCCTTTGAACGTGTCGTTTTCTGCTGGTAAAGTGTCTATGACAGGATATAAAGATCTTATTTTTGATCCACAACTTCAGCTTATTTATCAACATCTTCAATTTGATAAGTTTCGTGATATTGATGGATTTGATGTTGAGATGAAAAAAATAGATCAATGGTTTGTGCGTGTTGGTGGGCGTTTAAGTAAAACATTTACAGCCTCTGATAAGGATTGGATCACTTCTTTTTATGGCAATATTCATTTTGCTCATTGTTTTGATAAAGAACAATTTGTTCATTTTAAAGATGTTTTCCAGTTGGGTTCTTTCGGTTCTTCCTTAGAAACAGGTTTGGGTATCAATGCGCAGTTTTCTTCTAAAGTTACACTTCACAGTGATCTTAGCTATCAGCATAGGTTAACCAAGGCTGGTTTTTCTGGAGTTCATTTTTCTGGTGGTTTGCGCTATCATTTTTAATAAATCTTTTTAAAAATAATAAATGTGATTTTTAAAGTTTTGTTTTATTGTCGTGATTTAAACCATTGATGATGCAGAATTTTAATTGCTTCTTTTAATAATGGTATCATGTGTTTTAATAGGTATGGAAGGATCACGTTGATTTATTTTTTATCTGATTGATAGGGGAGCTTAAATGCTTCAAAAAAAATGATAATGAGACTGTAAATCTATTTGTGTTATTTTTGCTATAAATATTGGGGATGTGTTTGTCATCAGCTTTTTAAAATAGTAGCCTTATTATCCTATCATGTTGTAAAGACTGGCGTTTGAGGTCGCTGATATCAATCATGAAAGGCAGGGAGATATTGACTGTTGATTAAAAGCTTTTGCTGTTAAGCAAAGGAGGGGATATATGCAATATACAGCTCTATCGTTTCGTGGATGATGCGTATTTTTTTGCTTTAAAATTTTGCAAAAAGTGTTTTTGAAGCTGTTCGTATCGTTTGCATTGTTGTCGATGGATAATAAGAAAAGTGGTAAAGCATGATCACTTTTAACATCAAATTCAATATCTTCAGTTCTTAATAAAGATAAATCCTTTAAAAAAATTGTTCTAATGGCTGTATTGAATATATGAACAAGATCATTGTCTTATTTGTTAAATAGATATGAAATATAAGTTTTATATCAAAGTGGGGAGATAAGATTTTTTTCTTCTTTTAAGACGTGGGGAGAAGAGGTTGATCGTATCAAAAAAATCGTTCATAAGTTCTTATTATTGTTTCAAATATAGAAACATTGAAGAGCTTTTATTAAAATGGGGTGTAAAAGTAGATTATATCTTCCTCAATTCCTGTTTTTTTTAAATATGCATCTTTAATGGAAAAACGTTTGCAAAGTTTTAGGCAATTGCATTCGCATTGTAATTTCGTTTGTATCGATAAGATTTATATCAAAGTTCAGGGACAGTAAAAATATCTTTATCGGGCTATTGATAAACATGGTGTTTCCATATGATGCTTAAGGTGTCATCGAGCCATTTGTGGTAATTGCGTGCTTCTTCGTTTGAGTTATGAACAGAGAAAATAAAACCAGGATATCCACCAAATGCTGGTGGAGGTGGTGAAATGTGATTGGTTTCAAAGAAAATGATAGTTCTGGCGGTTTGAGGATGCTGTGCAACCTTATCTAGACCTGAAAATCCAGAAAACCGTCCATACCCATGAAGAGGAATAATATAATTTGCCGCCACTTTTTTAGCTGGGAGTATATCGGGAAGGTCTAAGTTTTTTTCAGCTAAAGCGGCATTCATACATAGTTTTGCAAATGAAATTCCTGTGCCTTGCTCAACAATAAAATGGGAAACACCTGATCCACCTATACGAGCGCCTATCTCAATGATATAAGGTAAATTATTAGCATCTAGGCGTAGCTCTACATGGGCAGCACCCATATTTATACCAAGAGCTTTAACTCCAGAGCATGCAGCCTCACATAAAGCAATAATTAAAGGATCATCTATATCACATCGTTGACGATAAATTGTTTCTTCAAACCATGGTCCCTCAGGCTGTCCCTTGTCTCCAACGGATAGAACGTGTACACCTGCTGTATCAACAAAGCATTCTACGACAAATTCTTTTCCTGGCAAATACTGTTCTACGACTAAGCCTACAGGTTTACTTTTATCATTAAAACGTGCCATGTCTTTATGCTGAACATTCCATACGGCTTTAATGAGATCAGGAAGTTCAGCGGAATTTTTAGCTAACATGACGCCTGCACTTGCCCATCCAGAGACGGGTTTAATAACGACTGGATAATCCAAGGCTTGTGTTTTTGATAGGTCTTCTGGATGATCTATATAAAAGAATCCTGGTGTTCTTAAGCCTGCTTTAGCGAAAGCTTGACGCATGAGATATTTATTTCTGGTTAATGCTGCTACTTCTGGTTCAATACTTGGAGTATTGATTTTTTTTGCAGCCAAAGCTGTCCATAGGATGGCTTCTTCGCGAAGGGTCATAACCCCAGCAATATTGCGTTCTTTTGCTCCTGTTGCAAAAGTGTCTAGAGCTGCCTCTGGGTTATCAAAAACAGGAAGTTGCCAAGTTGAAGTGACTGCTGCGGGGTGTTGAGTGGGAGCGCTTTCAGCGGTATCATAGATCATTATTAATTCGATATTAGCTGCTTGTGCTGCTTCAAATATAAATGGTAATTTTGCATTGCGTTGGCAAACTAACGCGAGTTTTTTCATTTTGTTTCCTCATTAAATTTGGAATTTTGGGCACGACGTTTCTGTTGCCATGTAGATACCTTTGATGCATCTATAAATAAGAGTGTCATCCCTATAACAACTACAATCATAGCAATTATTTTGATCATATTGAGGGAAGGGCTCGAGCCGATTATCCATTCACATACAACCACTGCAAAAGGGGATAATACGCCGATAGTGTTGGCGTATAATACGCCTCCTTCGGCTAAAACTTTTTGATATAATACGTAAACTGGTGCCGAGCAAACAGTTCCTAAAATCAATATTTTAAATATATCTTCTAACTTAAGATAGAAGAGTGGGGCAGGATCAAAAATAAATAATGGCATAAATGATGCTGCAGAAATTGTCGTGATCCAAGCCAGTGAGGTGAGCAAAGGTAAATTTTTAAGATAACGTTTAGACAATAAGCCATAAGCAGAGTAAGAAAGGGCTGCTGTTAAAGCAAGAGCTATTCCTATTAGGTTGTATCCACTTTCTCCACTGTTTATATTGAATGCTACAGCTGCTACACTGACAATTATCACTCCACTAAGCTTCAGCCATGAGAATTTAAGGATATTTGTCAATGCACCTAATATATAAGTAATTCCTGGAATAGTAGCGAGCACCATGGTTAAATCACTGGCTTTGAGTGATTTTAATGCACCAAAGCTGCATACAAAATATAACGAGAATCCTAACACTGAGAGAATTAAAAAAGAAGGTATCATGGAAAGTAATGGTATGGATCTGAAAACAGCTTTCTCACGAAATACTGCAATCAGCCATAAGGTAGCAGCGGTGGAAAACAACCTAAGTCCAACCGCATGCATGACGGGTATATTGCTAACCAAATTCTTAGATAATAACCAACTTATGGAAAACAATGCTAGAATAGTAAAAGTAAATAATAATAACCGTCCTTTTATGAAACTCAATGATTTAATCCTCTAATCACTCGCTGTGCATAATATGATGTTGAAAAATTAAATCGTGACTGTGAAGTTTGCGGCTTACCAAGATTATTTTGGATATAATCCTTAGCTCCTGCCAAATAAGCGTCATCATCTAATGCTTCAAGTGTTTCTATATCTGCTATCATCAATATTATTACTTTTTCAAGACGCTCCAAATCAAATTGAAGATAACCTTGATTTGTTTCAATCAATGCTTTGTTCCGCATCAATATTTCAAAAAGCAAGATCCCTGTACTAGCATCGAATGTCATATGCTGATCAGAATCTTTTGGATAACGGAATATGCGTTCTAATAGGACAAATTCAGTTATTTCTTTCCAAAATTTTGGATGATTTTGTAGCATAATACGCACTATAATTAAACCAGCTTTAGTTTCTTCTAGAAGACCTGTAAACCAATTTAATTTTATATACAGATTTTTATCCAATGGCCGCGGTCCGGTATGATGTGCATAGTCATGATAATAGCCCCACAAACAGCGAGCATCGTAAATGTCTTCTTTAGATAAGTTACGACTCTGCAATTGACCGAGCAGGAATTTACTGTCTCGACCGAGTAAAGGTTCAGCTTCCACAATTGTTTGCTTGTTGTAAATATCAAAGAATTTACTGAAAAAAAAACAAAGCAAATGCTTGCTTATCAATTTTTTGAGCCGTCGCTACAGATTCTGGGAATAGAACTTGCCTTCTAAAAATCCCTTTGATGCTATTCCCATTTTTATACATTGAAATGGTGATACATAATTATTTGTATATTTCGAGGCGTCAGAAAGATAGGCCGTTTCATGACGATATCCTGTAACTAATTCCAGCCGGAATCCTTCTGGATCAGGTCCATTTGTTGCACGCATTGGAGCCAAGAAAAACAAGGGAGCATCTGGTAATGGGGCTTTGAAAGCAGCCAAAGTGTTATCAAATTGAGGAGGGGGCGTTAAACCGCTGAGCATCCACTGAAGAAGATCATCAGAAATGATCGCTAAAAGTTTTGGAGATAATCCATCAAGAATATTAGCATGGTGGTTCAGCAGAGTGATCAATTTATTGATCATATCACTATCTGCTGAAGTTGGTTCCTTAATGCTCCCATTTCGTTCTTGGCGCATACGGAATTTGTCAACCAAGTTAACAATGGAAAGAAGCACTTCAGATTTTTTCATGATGAGTTGACTTTAGCGAGTGGAGCAAAAAGGCCATTGGCACTTGTCCAAAATTTTCAACAATATTCAGCTTATAGCGATTTGCCGCAACCGATGTTGTGATACAAGCATCGGCTTTTTCAGCCTTACAAAGAACGGCTGCATCAGCATTGCTGTTGGCAAATACTTTGTCATATTGATGAGCTACCAGAGATTGTGGGGCAGGATGAGTCGCTACGGTTTTAATTTCATCAGCGTTATTGCGTTTAGCTAAAACCATAGAGTGAGTAGGCATGATAAAGCTGTCAAATAATTGCATATCACCTAAACGGGTAAATATGAGTGTATGCAAATCAGGGTAAGCAGCACAGCTTAAGAGATAAGCATCTTTTTTTTTGAGCAAGTTCATTAAATGCTTCTTCAAGAGTTGCGTATAAGATAATACGGGATCTCGAGTCAGTGGACAAAATATTTTTATTGTGATTGTTAAGCCACTATTGTTCTGCTGCTGCACAGTTAGTATCTGCAGGGCCAAGTGTATAGATAAAAGTATTATTTTCAGATTGCATGATCTCTATTCTTTATAAAAATATGCCTAAATTTAAAATAGTGTAATATGTAGAGTATATCAAGAACAATGCGTTAAATAATTTAGTGCTTTATAAAATAATGTATATATGAAAGAAAATTTACAATTATAATTTTGTCTGTTCATTATTCTATCATGCCGTAAAACATCGTCGTTTAGGGGAGTAATTGAGCAGGAAAAATTCTATGCAGGGTATTTATTGGATATGTTAGAGAATTATTGAAATGGTTAAGCGAAGGTGAATGACACGTAAACCGCACTGCTCTATCATTTTTTGGATGAGCAGCGTTTTTGAATCTGTTCATATTGATAATACTATTATAGGTGAATAATAAGCAAATTGGTAAGGCGTGAACATCTTTGCCATAAAACTCAATATATTTAACTTCTTAATTAAGATAATACTTTTAAAAATTGTTTTACTATTATGATTGTATTAAATATATAAAAGGCAATCATCATTGTCTTGTTTGTAAAAGAAACATGAAATATAACTCTTAAATCAGATTGAGATTGGCAAGATTTTTTTCTTCTTTGGAATCGTTAAGAAGGTCAGATTAAACCTTATTGAAGCTACAGAACCTAAAGAAACAGTCGTTTTTTTGAAAAGATCAGAGGTAAACAAATATGCGTGAGATTTTGGATCATTTTGATATGCCATTGAATAAGAAGAGTTCTGTTCAAAAGATTCAAAATCTTTCATGCCAATCACACCCAAAACGGTTTTATAAGCAAGTGAAGATCGCTTGTGAGGAGGTCGGCTTTACGATTTTGTTGGATGAACGTCCCGTAAAAACGCCCGCAAGGCGTCATTTTCATGTGCCAACAGAAGTGTTTGCTGAATATGTTGCTCAGGAATTTGAGAACCAAAAGCACGTTGTTGATCCTGCAAAAATGCCGATGACGCGTTTGGTTAATACTGTTATTGATGGTATCGCTGATGATATGCAGGTGGTTTTTGAAGATTTATTGCGTTTCGTTGCATGTGATATGATCTTTTATCGTGCACAGACACCTAAAGAGTTGGTGCAAAAACAATCTAAGCAATGGGATCCTTTATTAGATTGGGCAGAAAAAAAACTGGGTGCAAGGTTTTATTTGACAGAAGGGCTGATGCATGTGGAACAATCACCAGAAGCACTTCAAGCAGTCAGTAATTATTTACGTAGAGTTGAGTCTGCTTATATGCTTGCTGCACTTCATATGATGACAACATTAACGGGATCTGCTCTCATTGCTCTTGCTGTTGCAGCGGGAAACATTGATGCTGACCATGCTTGGTCTATTGCCCATTTAGATGAAGATTGGATGATGGAGCAATGGGGAACGGATAAAGAAACAATAGCACGCCGTGCTCATAAAAAAGTTGAATTTAATGCTGCTGCTACAATTGTTACAACTTGTTTATAGGGGAAAATCTTTTATTTACGTGCATTCTTTTCGCTCAGAGTATTTTTGTGACTTTTTGAGGATTGGTTTTTACTTTATCAAGTCCAGGAAATAGTTCATTGGTTATGGTTAAGAGCGCTTCGTCATTGCCACGGATAAAATACCATTGGTTATCGTGAAGTAGGGCAATAATTTCAGTTTGAATAGAGCATTTTTTTCCAGCATTTGTTGTGGTTACAAGCTCCACGGGTATAACAAAATAAGGGGTACCATTATCAAGGGTACCTTCACGTTTTTGTTTTTGATCAATGTTGATCGTTTCAATCTTGTAACTTTCTGCCAACCGTTCTATTTGGCTTTTCATGATTTGTAGAAATTGTGATTGATTAAGATTTTTTTTGGCGGTTAAGCGGTTGATGACTTGGGGAGGAATAGCATTTAAGATGGCATTTGCATCGGCATTTTTAAGTGCTTTACTATAAGCAGATGTTGCTTTCTCAAGAGTTGTAAGTTTTTGGTTGGTTATTGTATGTGCTTTAGTTGTTGATGTGATAAAGACAATGCATAAAAGAACGGGAACGAGAAAACAAATTCGCGGCATTAGAAACCTTTGTTAATTCATTTGAAGAGATTCAATACATTATAAAGGAAAAGCGGACGAGCAAAAAGCCTCTTGCGCTTTTGCATGAGAAGAATATCCACAAAAATGGAGGCTTTTGCCTCCACTTTAAAAATCAAAAGAATGCGTATTGATTGTTTAAACAGAATAGTACATATCAAATTCAACAGGATGGGGTGTTGTTTCGTAACGCAAGACTTCTTGCATCTTTACTTGAATGAAGGAATTAATCTGATCATCATCAAAAACGTCGCCAGCTTTAAGAAAGCCACGATCTTTGTCAAGTGCTTCAAGCGCTTCACGCAGGCTTCCTGAAACAGTAGGGATTTCTTTAAGTTCCTTTAAGGGAAGATCATAAAGATCTTTATCCATAGCATGTCCGGGATGAATTTTGTTTTTGATACCGTCAAGACCAGCCATTAAAAGGGCTGCAAATGCCAAATAGGGATTTGCTGTTGGGTCTGGAAAACGAACTTCTACGCGTTTTGAATTTGGTGAGGAGCTCATAGGAATACGGCAAGATGCAGAACGATTACGTGCTGAATAGGCAAGAAGAACAGGAGCTTCATAACCAGGAACCAAACGTTTATAGGAGTTTGTGGATGGGTTGGTAAAAGCATTTATTGCTTTTGCGTGCTTAATAACACCACCGATAAAAAACAGACAGGTTTCTGATAGTCCAGCATATTCATTTCCTGCAAAAATGGGTTTGCCATCTTTCCAAATGGAAATGTGGACATGCATTCCAGAGCCGTTATCACCAAAAACTGGTTTTGGCATGAAGGTTGCTGTTTTCCCATAACTATTTGCTATTTGATGTACAACATATTTAAAAATTTGCATCTTGTCAGCCTCGCGAACAAGTGTATCAAAACGAATACCCAATTCATGTTGGCCTGCTGCTACTTCGTGATGGTGTTTTTCGACCTGTACGCCCATATCCTTGAGTGCTGTGAGCATTTCAGAACGCATATCTTGGCAAGAATCAATCGGCGGAACAGGAAGGTAGCCTCCCTTTATTCGTGGGCGATGCCCTAGATTTCCTGTTTCATATTCCGTATCATCATTAGAGGGAAGTTCACTTGAATCGAGTTTAAACCCTGTGTTGTAAGGGGCCGTTTTATAGCGCACATCATCAAAGATAAAAAACTCTGCTTCTGGACCCACATTGATTGTATCTCCAATGTTTAAAGATTTCATATACACCTCAGCCCTTTTGGCGATAGAACGAGGATCTCTACGATAAAACTCACCAGAGACAGGATCAAGTACATCACAAAATATGACCAAAGTAGATTGAGCAAAAAAAGGATCAATATGTGCTGTTGCTGGATCTGGCATTAAAACCATGTCAGATTCATTAATTGTTTTCCAACCAGCAATTGAAGAACCATCAAACATGACACCATCACTAAAAGTATCCTCGCTGATCTCTGCGATATCCATTGTAATGTGATGCAATTTTCCTCGTGGATCAGTAAAACGTAAATCAACAAAACGGATTTCGTTGTCTGTAATCTGTTTGATAATATCTGATGCGGTTGTCATATTCAATTTCCTTAATATGGCGTTGAGGTGGATAAAAAAGTGAATTTTCTCGTTATTTATTAAAGGGCATCGATACCGGTTTCGTCCGTGCCTATACGAATTGCATCATCAATGGAAAAGACAAATATCTTTCCATCCCCTATATGTTTGGTTTGAGCTGCTTTACGTATTGCATCAACAGTTTGTTCCAGTTTTTCATCGGACACAACAATTTCAATCTTTACTTTAGGTAGAAAGTCAACAACATATTTCGTACCACGATAAAGTTCTGTATGTTCCCTTTGACGACCAAAACCTTTCGCTTCTGTTACTGTAATACCATGTAACCCAATTTTTTGAAGCGCTTCTTTCACTTCATCAAGTTTGAAAGGTTTTATAATGGCTTCAATTTTTTTCATGCTGAAATTATCTCCAACGTTATTTTGTCTTTTTAGACTGCATCACATTATATTGACAACTGTAAGATGTCCAACAGATACTTTGTGCACAAAAAGTCGAAAATAATGACACTCTATGCTCTGTTAGGAGAGTTTCTTTTGTAGAATACAGCCAAATACTGTTTTTTGAGAAAAAAACTTACAATTCTTATACAAGAATTCAAATAATATAATAAAAGAGTTTTGTTTCTTTTTTATTAGATAATATCTTGACTTATAAGGATAATTAGACGCTCTCCACATTGAATGAGAAACTCTAATAGCGTAAGATTTTCTCATTTTAGATCCTTTTATCGTCAACCAATCAAAACGATACCTTTATATATCATAAATAGTTATGAGTGTGTGGATAACAACATTTGAAAAAAGAAATAAAATGCTTTTTATGAAAGCTTTCGATAATTAAAGGCTTTACAATATTAGGGAGTAGGGAAGACAAATATTGGAAAAGAGTGTGATGATGGCGATTCATAAATGTAAAGATGGTGGTGTACAATAATGAGTTTATCATTATAGCATTCATAGGAGCCGTCGTGAAATAGGCTTGAGAGCATTGAGAAATGTTTCTTTAAAACAGATGTGGGAATTGGCAACGCAAATATATTCCGTTTGGGGCGTTTTGTTCCTTCGTGAGGAATGTGATCTTCATTAAGGAACGCGATAAATAAAAGTGTGAAGCAATGGCAATCTTCATTATAAGATATTGCTGTGGATGCCTTGGAAAATCATAAAGATAAATTAAAAGGAAATGGAAATATAGAAATTTATTTATACCCTTAAAACTTCATATTCTTCCCAGTTTAGGTTGTCTGGTCGTTTCAGGTATAAACAAAACAGAGAATAAATACGCAATTATGTGCGCGTTCCTATTTGGCAATACGACAACTGAAACAGCTTATAAAGCGCTAAATTGTTTTTAGTCTTTGCTTCAAACGTGTTGCACCACTGGAATTAGGTGTTGGTTTACAGGTAATAATAAAAGTACAGGCTTTGTTAGTATGCTGTATTTTACAATAGAAAGCGTTTCTAAGAATTGGAATTATAGAGAGATGGGCGCAGTAAAACATCTTTTAGAAATTTTCCCGTATAGGAAGCGGGAACCTTAATGATGTCTTCAGGGCGTCCAATTGCAACAATTTTACCACCGCGATCTCCACCTTCTGGTCCTAAATCAATAATCCAGTCGGCTGTCTTTATAACATCAAGGTTATGTTCAATGACTATAACTGTGTTGCCTTGCTCGACTAGTTCGTGAAGCACTTCAAGAAGTTTGGAAATATCATGAAAATGTAAACCTGTTGTCGGTTCATCCAAAATATAGAGTGTACGTCCCGTTGTTTTACGAGAAAGTTCTTTCGCAAGTTTTACACGTTGTGCTTCCCCACCAGAAAGTGTGGTTGCTTGCTGTCCTACTTTTATGTAACCCAATCCTACTTTAATGAGAGTTTCCATTTTATTATGAATAGCGGGAATAGCTTGGAAAAATTCCTCTGCCTTTTCAATTGTCATATCCAAAATATCGGCTATAGACTGTCCTTTGAATTTTATTTCTAGTGTTTCTCGGTTATAGCGTTTTCCTTTACAGACATCGCAAGTAACATAGACATCAGGTAAAAAGTGCATTTCAATTTTGATGACTCCATCACCTTGACATGCTTCGCACCGTCCTCCTTTAACATTAAATGAAAAACGCCCAGCTTTGTAACCGCGGGCTTTTGATTCTGGAAGATCGGCAAACCACTCACGAATCGGTGTAAAAGCACCTGTATAGGTTGCGGGATTAGAGCGTGGGGTGCGTCCAATAGGAGACTGGTTGATATCGATGACTTTATCAAGAAATTCTAATCCTTCAATTTTGTCATAGCTGGCAGGGCTGTGATGAGAGCCCATGATATGATGTGATGCTGCTTTGAAAAGCGTTTCAATAAGAAATGTTGATTTTCCTCCTCCAGAAACACCAGTTATGCATGTGAAGGTTCCAAGAGGAATATTCGCATTGATATTTTTGAGGTTATTGCCTTTGGCGCCGATGACTTTAAGTGTCTTCGTTTTTGATATTTTGCGTCGCTCTGTAGGCATTTTAACAGCCATTTTTCCTGAAAGGTATTGGCCTGTGAGAGAGGCTGAATTTTCTATAATTTCCTGCGGTGTTCCTTGCGCTATGATTTCTCCACCATGAACGCCCGCGGCAGGCCCCATATCGACAACATAGTCTGCTGTGAGAATAGCATCTTCATCATGTTCAACAACAATAACTGTATTGCCAAGATTGCGCAAATGGCGCAGCATTTCCAACAGGCGTTCGTTATCGCGTTGGTGTAAACCGATAGATGGTTCATCTAAAATATAAAGAACGCCTGTAAGACCAGAACCAATTTGAGATGCCAACCGAATGCGTTGGCTTTCTCCCCCTGAAAGCGTTCCTGAATTTCGAGACAAGGTAAGATATTCCAATCCTACATGATTTAAAAAAGCCAAACGTTCACGAATTTCTTTTAAAATACGTACGGCGATATTACGTTGTTTTTCTGTGAGATGTTGATGAACATTGGCAAACCAATTATCTGCTTTTAGAATAGAAAGATCTGATATTTGCCCAATATGCATTCCGTTGATTTTTACAGCAAGTGCCTCTGGTTTTAAACGATAACCGTGACAAGCTGGGCAGGGCGAAGAAGACATATAACGTTCGATTTCTTCTCGAGACCAAGCAGAATCGGTTTCTTTCCAGCGTCTCTCCATATTAGGGATGATTCCTTCAAAAGGTTGGGTCATTTTATGCGAACCAGAATTATTTTTATAGATAAAAGAAATTTCATCTCTTTTTGTACCGTAGAGAATAGCCTGTTGTGCTTCATTAGAGAGTTCACACCATTGATCTGTGAGTTTGAAACCGTAAGCTTTTCCTAATGCTTCTAAGGTTTGTTTATAGTAAAGTGAATCTGATTTAGCCCAAGGGGCAATGGCGCCATTCTTGAGGGTAAGATTTTTATTGGGCACAATTTTCAGTGGATCCATTGTTTTTTTTATGCCCAGTCCATCGCAGAGAGGACAGGCGCCAAAAGGATTATTGAACGAAAAAAGGCGTGGTTCAATTTCAGGAATAGAAAAACCCGATACAGGGCAGGAAAACTTTTCTGAAAAAATGAGCCGTTTGTGTGTATCATTTTTTGATTTATGAGCAGATTCCTTTGTTGTTTCTTTTTGTGCTAAGGGTTGGTCTGCCATTTCAGCAATGGCAAGCCCATTTGCTAGCTGTAAACAGGTTTCTATACTATCAGCCAAGCGAGAGGTGATATCCTTTTGTACAACAATGCGGTCTACCACGACATCGATGTCGTGTTTATATTTTTTATCAAGAGGTGGAATATCAGCGATTTCATAGAATTTTCCATCAACTTTAGCGCGTTGAAATCCTCTTTTTAAAAGATCTGTTAGCTCTTTTTTATATTCTCCCTTTCGTCCTCGCACCAAAGGGGCCATAATAAAAATTCGCGTTCCTTCTGGTAAGGACATAATTTGATCCACCATTTGGCTTACTGTCTGGCTTTCAATAGGAAGTCCTGTTGCAGGAGAATGAGGAATACCAATACGAGCAAAGAGAAGACGCATGTAGTCGTGGATTTCAGTAACGGTCCCTACCGTTGAACGAGGGTTGCGACTGGTTGTTTTTTGTTCAATGGAGATAGCTGGAGAGAGACCGTCTATGCGGTCGACATCGGGTTTTTGCATGACTTCCAAAAATTGGCGTGCATAGGCTGAAAGGCTTTCGACATAACGGCGTTGTCCTTCAGCGTAAATTGTATCAAACGCTAAGGATGATTTCCCTGATCCAGAAAGTCCTGTTATAACAATGAGTTTATCACGAGGCAGATCGAGATCAATATTTTTAAGGTTATGCTCACGTGCACCGCGAATGGAGATATATTTTTGATGAGTCATACTTTATCCTTGGCATATGTGGCAAAAATTGAGCACCTAAAATGGAATAAAACTGTTTTTTTAGAATTATAATGTGTTTAACTGCTTTAATGCAAAAGGAAGGTATAAGTTTTGTGAAAAAAATACAAATGAGCAGCTTTTTATTCTCTCGTGGTGGAATAAACTATGCGTTTTTATCATCTTTTGTTATAATTACACTGAATACAATATTGGTAAAGGATAGCAATACCTATATTGATGGTCAATTGCGACATGTAAATTGAAGGTCAAGATGGTTATAACTGTTATAGAACAGAGTATTTTACAAATTAAAATTTTGGAGTTTATGCGATGGCTGGTAGCCTTAATAAAGTTATTTTGATTGGTAATCTTGGTGCGGATCCTGAAATCCGCCGTTTGAATTCTGGTGATCAAGTGGCAAATCTGCGTATTGCTACTTCAGAAAGTTGGCGCGATCGGAATACAAATGAGCGAAAAGAACGCACTGAGTGGCATAGTATTGTTATTTTTAATGAAAACCTTGTCAAAGTTGCAGAGCAATATTTAAAAAAGGGGAGCAAAATTTATATTGAGGGGCAGTTACAGACACGAAAATGGCAAGATCAAAATGGAAATGACCGTTATACGACAGAGGTTGTTTTGCAAAAATACCGTGGTGAATTACAAATGCTTGATGGGCGCGGAGCAGCGGGTGGAGAGCAGGGAGCAAGTCAAGGGGGGAGTTACAGTGGTGACTTTGCTAATAGTAGTTTAAATCAAAGAAATACTTTTGGTCAAAATAATAACCAATTAGGAGAAAGTTTTTCACACAAATTAGATGATGATGTTCCTTTTTAAGAGGCTTTAAAGTTGCAGTATTATGATTGCTTTATGGTTTGTTTGTTTTAGATTTTTGAAGTTTAGCAAAGTGAAAGTTGTTAATTATTATTGGTAATTTAAAATATAAATTAATAACATCTTGAAAAATATTGTTAAATTTCTTTTTTGTTATGGGAGAGAAATTAGCATTTTTGTGTATTTTTCGATATAAACCGATATAAATAAAGTGAAATGATTCTTTTTTGAAAGTTTTTAAATTGTGACCGATCTTACTCCACACCCAGAACGTGATGTGCTGACCGGTATTGAACCAATCAGTATTATTGATGAAATGCAACGCTCCTATCTCGATTATGCGATGAGCGTGATTGTTTCGCGTGCACTCCCTGATGTCCGTGATGGTCTTAAGCCTGTTCATCGACGTATCCTTCATGCTATGAATGAGATGGGGCTTTCTTTCAATAAGTCGTATCGTAAATCTGCTGGTGTTGTTGGTGAGGTTATGGGGAAATTTCATCCCCATGGTGATGCTTCAATTTACGATGCATTAGTGCGTATGGCGCAGGACTTCTCTTTGAGAAATCCATTGATTGATGGTCAGGGGAATTTTGGTTCCGTTGATGGTGATCCACCTGCAGCTATGCGCTATACTGAGTGTCGTTTAGAAAAAGTTTCAGAAGAACTTTTAGCTGATATTGATAAAGATACTGTTGATTTTCAGGATAATTACGATGGGCGTGAGCGTGAGCCGGTTGTCTTGCCAGCACGTTTTCCCAATCTTTTGGTTAATGGGTCAGGGGGAATTGCTGTAGGAATGGCAACCAATATTCCTCCCCATAATCTTGGTGAAGTCGTTGATGGTTGTATTGCTTTGATTGATAATCCTGATATCACACTCGATAAAATAATTGAAATTATTCCTGGTCCGGATTTTCCTACAGGGGGTATTATCCTTGGCCACTCTGGTGTCCGTTCAGCTTATGAAACAGGGCGGGGTTCAATTATTATGCGTGCTAAAGTTGATATTGAAGAAATTCGTAGTGGTCGGCAGGCAATTATTGTGAGTGAGATCCCTTATCAAGTTAATAAGGCCACAATGATTGAGAAAATGGCCGAATTGGTGCGCGATAAACGCATTGAGGGAATCTCTGATTTGCGTGACGAATCGGATCGTGATGGATATCGCGTTGTTATTGAGTTGAAAAAAGATGTTGTTGCGGAAGTTGTTTTAAACCAATTATATCGTTATACGCCGCTGCAAACTTCCTTTGGTTGTAATATGGTTGCTTTGAATGGGGGAAAACCCGAACAGATGACGTTGCTTGATATGCTTCGTGCATTTGTTTCTTTTCGGGAAGAAGTTGTCAGTCGGCGAACAAAATATCTTTTGCGTAAAGCGCGTGAGCGAGCACATGTTTTGGTTGGCCTTGCCCTTGCTGTTGCCAATATTGATGAAATTATAGCGCTTATTCGCAAAGCTCCTGATCCGCAGACAGCACGTGCACAGTTAATGGAGCGACGCTGGCCAGCGATGGATGTCGCGCCTTTGATTAAACTTATTGATGATCCTCGTCATATTATTCATGAGGATGGTACTTATAATCTCTCTGAAGAACAGGCGCGTGCTATTTTAGAATTGCGTTTGCAACGATTGACAGCCCTTGGGCGTGATGAAATCGCTGATGAATTGAATAAAATTGGCGTGGATATCGCTGACTATCTTGAGATCTTGGCATCACGCGTACGCATTATGTCTATTGTTAAGGATGAGTTGAGTGCTCTTCGTGAGGAATTTGCAACGCCGCGACGTACCGTATTTGGTTTTGGTAGCGCTGAGATGGAGAGTGAAGATCTGATCGCACCAGAGGATATGGTGGTAACGGTAAGCCATAGTGGCTATATTAAGCGCGTACCTCTTAATACCTATCGTGCACAGCGACGTGGTGGTAAGGGGCGTTCTGGTATGTCCACGAAGGATGAGGATTTTGTAACGCGGTTGTTTGTTGCCAATACGCATACTCCGGTTCTTTTCTTTTCATCACGTGGGATTGTTTATAAGGAAAAAGTTTGGCGACTGCCGCTGGGGACACCCCAATCGCGTGGGCGGGCTTTGATCAATATGCTTCCCTTACAACAAGGTGAGCGTATTACAACGATTATGCCTTTGCCTGAAGATGAAGCGAGCTGGAGTGCATTAGATATCATGTTCGCGACAACACGTGGAACTGTGCGTCGCAATAAATTATCAGATTTCGTTCAGGTTAATCGTAATGGTAAAATTGCAATGAAACTTGATGAAGAAGATGAAATTCTTTCTGTTGAAACCTGTACAGAACATGATGATGTTGTTCTAACAACAGCCAATGGACAATGTATCCGTTTTCCAGTTGTTGATGTTCGTGTCTTTGCTGGGCGTAATTCTGTGGGAGTTCGTGGTATCAATTTAGCTAAAGGCGATAAAGTCATTTCGATGACAATTTTAGAGCATGTCGAGGCGACGTCCATTGAGCGTTCTGCTTATATTAAACGTGTAATGAATGAACGGCGTGCTTCTGGTGCAGATGCTGATGTTGAAGATATTGTCATTCTGGATGATGAGGATGGGGGGGCTGAAACAGAGTTAACAGATGAACGTTATGCAGAACTTCATGCACGTGAACAAATGCTTTTGACGGTGAGTGAGTTTGGTTATGGTAAACGCTCTTCTTCCTATGAGTTCCGGATTTCGGGACGTGGCGGAAAAGGGATTCGCGCAACAGATCCATCTAAAACAGCTGAAATTGGTAAATTAGTAGCGGCTTTTCCGGTGAAGGCGCAAGATCAAATTATGTTGGTATCAGATGGGGGGCAGCTTATTCGTGTCCCTGTTGAGGGAATTCGTACTGCTGGGCGCTCAACTAAGGGAGTCACAATTTTTAATACAGCCAAAGGTGAAAGAGTCGTATCGGTTGAACGTATTTCTGAACCTGAAGATGATACGAGTTCATTAGATGATGAAGGTGAGAAGCATTCTGATACAGTTGATATGAGCGAAGAAAAATAATTTTTAAGAGGAAGGAGTAAAGTCATGAAAATTGCTCTTTACGCGGGTTCTTTTGATCCTCTTACAAATGGTCATCTTGATGTTTTGAAAGGGTGTTTTGTGTTAGCTGATAAGGTGGTCGTCGCTATAGGGATACAGGCTGACAAAAAAACACTCTTTAGCTTCGAAGAGCGTGTTGATTTCATTACGCAGGTAGGGAAAGACTTATTTGGTGCAGATTCTAATCGATTGCAGGTTCTTTCATTTAGCAACCTTCTCATTGAGAAGGCGCGTGAAGTTGGTGCTTCATTTCTCATTCGTGGATTGCGTGATGGTACTGATCTTGATTATGAAATGCAAATGGCAGGAATGAATGGTGTTATGGCTCCTGAATTGCAAACTGTTTTTTTGCCGGCAAGTGTTTCTGGGCGCGCGATAACTTCTACATTGGTACGCCAAATTGCCTCTATGGGAGGTGATGTGACACCATTTGTACCGCCCAATGTTGCACAAGCTTTAAGCTCGAAATACCAATCTTTTAGGGGAGAATAATTGTGTCTCGTAGAATTTTTGCTGTTTTGATATGTGTGTTTTGTTTTTTTTCATTGTCTGCAGTCGCTGGTAATCCTAGCCCAGCAAGTGATGCAAGCCTTCTTGTTTTATCTCTCAAAGATGGTGATGTCATTATTCGTCTGCGTCCTGATTTGGCGCCAAAGCATGTTGCGCAAATCAAAAGATTAACAGAGGAGGGGGCCTATAATAATGTTGTGTTTCATCGCGTTATTCCTAATTTCATGGCGCAAACTGGTGATGTAGAATTTGGAAAAAAAGGCAGTAGAGATTTTGATCTGAAACGCGTTGGTATGGGTAGTTCAAATTATCCCAATATACCGGCGGAGTTTTCAAAACAGCCGTTTAAGCGTGGCACAGTTGGGATGGCACGATCACAAGATCCGGATTCCGCGAATTCTCAATTCTTCATTTGTTTTGATGATGCTGATTTTTTAAACGGTCAGTATACGGTTATTGGAGAGGTTATAAAGGGGATGGATGTTGTTGATAAAATAAAAAAAGGTACGACAAGTAATAATGGATCTGTAAAAAATCCTGATGTTATTAATGCTGCTACTTTACAAGTTGAGAAATGAATCAAGGGAGCTTTCCATATGGCTGAGAATAAAAATCCAGAGAATACTTTAATTCTTGAAACAACAAAGGGCAGAGTTGTTATTGAGCTTTTTGCTGATTTGGCACCTTGTCATGTTACACGTATTAAAGAACTGGTACGGGAAGGTGCTTATGATAATGTTATTTTCCATCGCGTTATTGATGGTTTTATGGCGCAAACAGGGGATGTGCAATTTGGAAAGAAGGATAGTGAAAAATTCAATTTATCACGTGCTGGTATGGGAGGGGCAGAAAAACCAAATTTAACAGCAGAGTTTTCAAATCTTTCTCATAAGCGTGGTACAGTTTCTATGGCACGGAGTCAGAATCCAAATTCTGCTAACTCTCAGTTTTTTATTTGTTTTGCAGATGCTCCGTGGCTTGATCGTCAATATTCCATATGGGGGCAGGTTGTTGAAGGTATGGAAAATGTTGATAAAATTAAACGTGGTGAACCTGTTGCAGATCCAGATTCAATTACCAAAGCCATTATTGCTGCGGATGTAGAATAGTATAAACTATACTGATTTCAATTGTAAGTTTCTAAGAAAAAATACTCTTTTCTGATCAATAAAGGCACACGAAACTCTTTTGTAGTATCACGCTTACCTTTTATAATTTCGAGCTAAGCATTGTCCATATATTTTCTTCAATCGGATCTTCCTGAAGAATATAACGCAACGGATTTGTACAAACACCTGTCAGAATAAGAAAACGCAAAGTCTGTTGTATTATGGTTGTTGTTTGGCAAAGTGTTTTATAAAAAATTCGGCATTTCTCTTCAATCCATTGTCGGTCTTAATGGTTTTATGATGTTACTTTCCTAAGAGAGCGTGTGCTTTTGTTTCTGCTCGTAAATCAACATCCAATCCTAATGCAGAAGCATGTTTGAAACACATATTAAGACGGATAAGAGCTTTACTAGCTCATCCAGTTTTCCTAGCAAGGTGGAAAACCAGCATTTATATATATTGGCGTAATCTTTAAAATAAGAAGACGGTTTAATCTTAGAAGAATATAATAAAGGCGCAGAAGTGAAACAAATGGCTAGTCTTGCCATCTCCTTTTTAATTCAACTTTACTTTTTTAAAAGTATCTAACGCAATATCTTTTAAATAATGAAGATTATGCATGGACTTACGCTTTTATTTTTCTCGTTTTTTAATAGAGGAATGCTCCAAACGGAATACACTTGTGTTGCGTATTTACGTGTTTTTTTAAGAAGCATTTCTCAGTACATATCAACGTTCACTTCCACGATGATATTCATGGCATGTATAGTTTTAAAGCTATAAATAGTATAAAATCTATTATGCACCACCTTCTTTAAAGCTTATGACGGAGCAAGCGGGTACCATCATACGCTTTTTCAGCCTCTAATGGTACGATAGAGCTTTTGGTATTTGAGAATCTTTACAAAAAGCATTTTTAGTTTTTTAAAGTATTTTTATTTACACGTTAATTTCTTTTGTGAATTATCTTAAATGCCAAGAGCTATCTCAATATTGTGAGTGGATAAGTGATTATGCTCATTTGCGCTTTTATTAAGCGTGAGGATCGCTGTGCCCAGTAGATGAAAAATTTTTATCTGTAAAAGTTAAAGAATATGTAAGCTGTACAATGCGTTCAAAATTTTCTTCTATGGGTACAAAGTTACTGCTTATGGAAGTATGTGAAGATGAAATTATTGTGATAATAATTTTGCAGTTCTGTTAAGGCTTTAGTGCGTTAAGCGTAGGTATTTTGTGGTATGATATTATAAGGATTTTACTATTTTTCTAGAGTTAGATTATCACTTTTATTATGGTGATTTCTTAATAAGAAATGTTCTTTTATTTCGTTTAATTTTTGATGCTGGTTACAATATTGAGCGAATCAAAAATTAATTCATAAAGCTTTTGACAATGCTCGTAAGGGGATATCTTTTTTCTTTCTATAGAGATATGCATTGATGGAATCAAAAAGACGAGAGTTATGATAAAGACATTTCATTATAGAAAAATTGCTCAAGATGGGTATGCACGTCGAGGCGAAATTATAACGGGGCGAGGATGTGTTCGTACACCCGCATTTATGCCTGTTGGGACGGCAGGAACCGTTAAGGCTATGTATATGGATCAAATTCGTGATCTTGGTGCAGATATCATTTTGGGGAATACTTATCATTTAATGTTACGTCCAGGAGCTGAACGTGTTGCGCGTTTGGGAGGATTACATGAATTTTCACGCTGGAGCGGACCTATTTTAACCGATTCTGGTGGCTTTCAGGTTATGTCATTGGCGGGAATCCGTAAAATTACTGAACAAGGTGTGATTTTTCGCTCTTACATTAATGGAGCTTACTATGAAATGAGTCCAGAGCGTTCTATCGAAATTCAAGAACTTCTTGGTGCGGATATCCAGATGCAGTTGGATCAATGTATTGCATTACCCGCAACTGAAAAAGAAATGGAAGAAGCTATGGAACTTTCATTGCGGTGGGCGCTGCGTTGTAAAACAGCTTTTGGAGATCAGCCAGATAAAGCATTGTTTGGGATTGTTCAAGGTGGTGATAATATGAAACTGCGTGAACATTCTGCTCAAGCATTAAAAGAAATTGATTTAAAAGGTTACGCTATTGGAGGGCTTGCTGTTGGTGAGCCGCAGAGTGTTATGACAGCAGTATTGGATACTACTTGTCCGATTTTACCAGAGGATAAACCACGCTATCTTATGGGAGTAGGGACACCTGATGATATTTTACAAAGTGTTGCTCGTGGTGTTGATATGTTTGATTGTGTTATGCCGACGCGTGCAGGACGTCATGGTTTAGCTTTTACCCGCTTTGGTAGAATTAATTTGCGTAATGCGCGTTATGCAGAAGATCCACTTCCTCTTGATCCACAGTCACTTTGTCCAGCAGCACATGATTATAGTTGTGCTTATTTGCATCATTTGATTAAATCTGGTGAATCTCTTGGGGGGATGTTATTGACTTGGAATAATCTTTTTTATTATCAACAACTTATGCAGGGAATTCGTGATGCCATTGAGGAAGGCTGTTATGCCGATTTTTGCGCTGAAACGCGTGCTCTATGGGCACAAGGACGCTAAAATATTAATCGTAATATAGCACCTCATTTTTTTATTGAATTTATTCTCGCACTTACAAATTTAGCTAAAAATATGAAATTAGAAACATCTTCCAAAATTATAAAATTCCACTATCTTAAGATATAACAGTGCGGTTTTATAGGGCACATATTCTTTTCTAATTACTATATAAAACAGAAACTGTTACTCCGGTACGCGCTACCTGATCCGGAGAAAAACAGTTTTTCTGTTTCTGATGACTGTTTACAGCAACAATGTTAATGAGGCGTTAGCGAACTCTTAAAGAAGTATGAAAATTGTACTTTTATGAGCTACTTTGTGTTTTTTATTACTAAAGGTAAAGAATGGATTATATACAATCGAACAGATAAATTTTTAGAAAAATTAAAATAAAACTAAAATAAAATTACAACATTTAAAATGTTATAATTTTATTTTTTAAGTTTTTATATATAAATTTAAATATTAATCACGGTAATTGTCATATTTATAAAATATAAATAAATATACTTATACAAAATTTATTATATTTGTTTTTTGCTTTGTTTATAGAATTTATCTGAAAATAATCATAATATATTTACGTGAATATTTTAATTTACAGATAGTGAGTTAGATATTTGATGCGATTCCTCTGTTAGATGAGGGAGGGGTAAAGATGTCTAAAAGAGGGTATTTAATAAATCTAGAAACCAAGCACTATTATCATGAGAATTTTTAAAAGACTCTATAATAATTTATAAGAATGGCCTAAAGTTGAAATTATAGCTTATCGATTTGGGGGATCTGTATTCAGGTAGCAAAATAAAGCAACAATAATTTTGGGGGAGAAGTTTTATCTTTGTATCAAGATAATGATGAGATATTATTCACTTGTTTGAAATGCATTCTTCGGCAAATTTTAGAATTATTTATAGGATATAGTATATCGTTGCAAAATAAAGTTTTCACTGTAAAATTACAATGGCTGAAAAGAGGAGACAAAGTTTATTATCTGGCAGATCTGATAAAAATAGGTGAATACGTCTGTGACCTTGAGGTTTTCAAAGGTTTTTCATTAAAGAATCTTACTTAAAACTCCATAAAATGCTTTATATATCAAAATATTTCTAAAACTTTATTGGGGACTATTGGGCATGCGTATAACAATGTTTTGAATTTTTATTTGTGTGTATTACAGATATTTACAGTTAAAACTCCTATCCAGAAGTGATAGTATGAAGGATTTTTATCAACAAAAGGTTCTTGCGTTGGGAATTGATTCGAGAATACGGCGTTTAATAATTTTAGCTCTTGCCGTGGGGAGTTTTGCTATTGGTACTGCAGAGTTTGTCGCAATGGGGCTACTGCCAGAGATGGCACGAAGTTCCTATGTTGATATTCCTACCGCTGGTCAATATATTTCTGCTTATGCATTAGGAGTTGTGATTGGAGCACCTCTTTTAGCTGTGGCAACAGCTCAGGTATCACGCAAAACTGTTTTGATGGGATTAATGCTTTTTTATGCCTTAGCAAATATTGCTAGTGCCTTTTTTTCTGATTTTAGCATATTAGTAGTATTACGCTTTCTCAGTGGACTTCCCCATGGAATCTATTTTGGACTTGCGGCTATGGTTGCCTCTTCAATGGTAGAAATGAAAGAACGTTCTAAAGCTGTTGGATATGTTATGCTTGGCTTAACAATTGCAACCGTTTTGGGAGCACCCAGTGCTACTTGGATTGGTCAACTTATTGGTTGGCAGATTGCTTTTGTCCTTGTGGGGATGATCGCTTTATTATGTTGTTTGCTTATTTGGAATTTTTTTCCTTGTGATTCAAGTTTTCCAAAAACGAATCCTTTGCAAGAAATGGGTGTATTAAAGCAAAAGCAGGTGTGGCTTCTTTTGTTGATGGTTTCGGTGGGAGCGTCAGGATTATTTTCTGTTTTCACTTATATCAAGCCAACATTAATGCATATTTCTGGTGTTTCACTTGAGTGGGTACCATTTATTATGCCGTTAGTTGGATTGGGAATGGTGATAGGAAATCTCTTGGGGCCTAAATTAGCTGTTAAAATTGGCATTTCACCGATGATATTTTTCTCTATGCTTTGGAGCGTATTTGTTTTTTTTCTTTTTTTCTTTTTATCCTATGCTCCGTTAACAGCGGCAATAGGATGCTTTTTTGTTGGAACTTCTTTTGCTGCTATGCCTTCTATACAAACAAAAATTATGGATGTTGCACTACAGGGACAGATTTTGGCAGGAGCATTAATGCAGTCTGCTTTTAATATTGCCAACGCTCTTGGTGCAGAATCTGGAGCATTAGTTTTAAAATTGGGCTATAATTATGAATATACAGCTGTTTTAGGAAGTGTTCTAACTTTGTGTGGATTAATGGTTTTTTGCGTCTCATGGTATATGGAGAAGCATGCTTAATATTTTTCATTTTTTAAATGAAGAAGGAATTTTTATATTTATTTTTAGTTATTGGAATGTCCTGTTGGGTTTTTCAATATGAAGTAAGAAATGCGCAGTGCTAATGGAATAGCAAGACAAAATAAAAGACCCATGAGCACTATAAGAAGAGTTTTTGCTGCTAAGATCATTCCTATTGTTCCTCCAGGATTAAAGAGGCCTGCAAGATTGGTGATGACTCCTGCTAGAGTTGCACTTAAGGCCGCTGAAAATAGTTGTACAGAGGTAAGGGATTCACTGGCACGGAGAGCATCTTCATCATTTGCACATTGTAAGATCCTTGTGAGCAAATGTGGCCATGCTATGCCCGCACTGATTCCAATAGAAAACAGTGCTAAGCAAATAATAAAAATATATTCAAGCGCGGAAACTTCTGTTGGGATGAGCCATAAAAGAATCATTATGCCTAACAGTTTTAATAGGGGCGAGTATACAATGATGTTGCGAATTTTTTTTGTGGAGAGACCAGCACTTGAGATGGCTCCACATGTCCACCCTAGGCTCATAAGTGCTGCTATATAACCAGCAATAAGTGGAGCTTGCCCATGAAGCTCTTGAAGAAAAAGTGGAAAATAAAGTTCTATACTGTATACGACTGTTGTCATAACGAGTATCAATGCGTAAACAGAAAAGATTTCAGAAGAGAAAGAAAAGGATTTGCGGGGCAACATAGGATGAGGGGTAGATGATTCGATTTTTGCTAGAACAAAAAGAAGACTAAGTCCGATAACTAATCCGCAAATTTTTGCTATTGTAGACTCCATAGCCCCTCCAACAGAAATAATAAAAATCAATAAGCTGAGTGTGAAAAGCTGGAGAAGAGGAAGAGGGGGTGTTGGAACATCGTTTTCATTCTTTTTTGGTAAAAATTTAAAGGCGATGAGTGAGAAAAATATAGCTAATACGCCAATGATCAAAAAGGATGCTCGCCATAGGCCATAATATACAGAAAGCCCCCCGATTGCTGGTCCTAACAAGGTTGATATTCCCCACATTCCAGAGATAATACTTAATGCATGTGACCATAAAGATGGGCTGAAAACAATCCGTACCATGGAATAGGATAGGGATAACAAAGAACCACTTCCAAATCCTTGAATAAAGCGTCCTATTAAAAACAATGGCATAGATGAAGAAATGCTGCACATAAAAGTGCCTAGGGTGAAGATAAGTCCAGAAATAACATACGCATTGCGAGGACCTAATTTCCCTAATATTTTTGTTGCAAGTGAAGTACCCACGAGTGAAGCTGTAATAAAGACAGTAGCCACCCAAGAATAATATATTTCACTGCCAATATGATTCATAAGAGAGGGTAAAATAGTAATAACAATATAAACGTTGGTAGCGTGTAACACAACTCCACCTGTAAACGTTAAAAAGTAAAGACCATTTTTACCCAATAAAAGCGCAGACCAGCCCTGTTTTTTCACTGTTGTTTGCTATTTAATAAAAATCTATCCTCTTTTTACTTATAAGGTACTTCTTTGAATTTGCCAAGAGAAATTCAAAGCTCTGTTTAGAGCTTTGAATTTTAATTTAAGTAATAACTTAATTGCCCATTGCTTTTTTGAGATTCTCATCAATTTTATCGAGGAAACCTGTTGTAGAAAGCCACTTTTGTTTAGGCCCAATCAAAAGTGCGAGATCTTTGGTCATAAAACCTTCTTCGACGGTTTTAATACAAACTTCTTCCAATGTCGTGGAAAAGTTTTTTAACTTCTCATTGTTATCTAGTTTAGCACGGTGCGCTAGTCCACGCGTCCATGCAAAAATAGATGCAATAGAGTTCGTTGATGTTTCTTCATTCTTTTGATGCTGACGATAATGGCGTGTTACAGTGCCGTGTGCTGCCTCTGCTTCAACAATTTTGCCGTCAGGTGTCATGAGAACAGAAGTCATGAGACCCAGAGAACCAAAGCCTTGGGCAACAATATCAGATTGGACATCACCATCATAGTTTTTACATGCCCATACGTATCCACCTGACCACTTTAATGCAGAAGCAACCATATCATCAATAAGACGGTGTTCGTAATATAATTTACGGTTTTCAAATTCAGTTTTAAATTCCGTATCGAATATTTCTTGAAAGATATCTTTAAAACGACCATCGTAAGTTTTTAGAATGGTATTTTTTGTTGAAAGATAAACTGGAACATTCCGTTGTAGTCCATAATTAAAGGATGCGCGGGCAAAATCACGAATTGACTCATCAAGGTTATACATAGCCATGGCAACCCCTGCGCTTGGAGCATCAAAAACATCATGTTCAATAACTTGATTGTCATCACCTACAAATTTAATACTTAATTTCCCTTTGCCTGGAAATTTAAAATCTGTTGCCTTGTATTGATCGCCAAAAGCGTGACGTCCGATAATAATTGGCTTTGTCCAGTTAGGAATAAGGCGAGGGACATTTTTACAGATAATGGGTTCGCGAAAAATGACTCCTCCTAAAATATTGCGGATTGTACCATTAGGTGATTTCCACATTTTTTTTAGGTTAAATTCTTTAACGCGTGCCTCATCAGGTGTAATGGTTGCGCATTTTATACCAACCCCATATTTTTTGATAGCATTGGCAGAATCTATAGTTACCTGATCATTGGTTGCATCACGATTTTCGACGGAAAGATCATAATATTTTAGATCAATGTCGAGGTAGGGATGGATTAATTTATCTTTGATATATTTCCAGATGATGCGGGTCATCTCATCCCCATCAAGTTCAACAACGGGGTTTTCTACTTTGATCTTTACCATTAGAAATCCTTTTTCTTTTAAGCAATACTACTTGTATAACACTTTCAAGTTTATAATGAAAAGTAAAAACAAGGGAAAAAAGCATTCAAATATGAGCTTTTAGAATATATTATCAATAGAGTGTAAAATTTTGGTGGAGGGTTTAATCTTTGAAAAGAAGTGATGTGTTGCAAATCTATAATTATTCTATGATTGATGAAGAATCTGTTTAATGGATAAGGTAGTTAGATCACCGGGGGACAGGGATTGTGCATTTTTATTATCAGAGATTCCATTTAATAAGTTGATCGTATTCTGAATTATAGTTTCTTGATTTTTTGTGTTAGGTGAATAAGAAACTATTTTTATATTGCTATTCCAATTCTAAGATTATGGTCTGTTTGTTTATAAAAAGTTTAATGTGATAACAAAGGCACTGTAATTAGAAATGCTTCATATAAAATGCGTTTGGGATAAACTTCAGTTTTGAAGGTTGGAAAAAACGTATAAATGATGCGGCTGGTTTTAATTTAAAAATTAACAGCAGACGCGAAAATATGACTTATAAATTACCGTATCGCGAGCTAGAATCTTCTAATTCTTATGTTTTATCGATTCTTATTGTTATTAACTGTGTGCTGTAAAGCACTATCCTCGAAATGCAACAAAGAAATTAGTTACCTAATGATTCTTGTATCCTTTTTACGAAGAGATACCTTTTAAAATCTTATTCCCTCATTTTTATTTATGCATTCCTCATTTTTAAAAACACAAATAAAATGAATATATTACACATATAAAAAAGAAACATGGTACGCCCAAGGGGAATCGAACCCCTGTTTCCGCCGTGAAAGGGCGATGTCCTAACCGCTAGACGATGGGCGCAAACCAATGATGAGGCTTATAGAGAGGATCTTTTTACTTCGCAAGCCCTCTGTGTCATTTTTTTTGAAAAAAGAGTGTTTTATTGAATAATTTTTGAGCGATTCCTGTTTGGATCATTTTATTTTCTAAGATTTTTTGTAGAAAAAATATAAAGTTATCATGATTGATAGAAAATTTTGATGTGGGAATCATCTCAGGGAATGATATTTTCAGTTTGAGGAGTAGGCAAAAATGATCAAAAACAGCATTTTTATGTATTTATTTTTTGCATATTTTATCGCTTGTTATCTTTGCTCACCACATGAGAATATTATTTAACTTGCTTGAAAGAGCCTTTATACAGAAGATTTCTCATTTGAGCTTATCATAAAACAAAAACTGTATAATTTATGAAGTAGAAAGACAATATTTATTACCAAATTAATAAATAATACCAATCATACAAAATTTTTTTGATGAATAATCCATAGATTATTTGCAGTTTAAAAAAATATAAATAGATATCTGTATGATAAAAATGAAAATATTAAAGCAATTTTTATATAATATATGAAAAAAATATTTTTTTATATTTACTTTTACATGTCTGTAAAATTTTTAAAATTAAAAACCATTCATTTGCTCTTTTACATATTGAGAAGGTTCTTGATTTGAAAATGAATTAGCGTGGATAAAGGGTAGATTGAGTTTTTTCTCATTTCAATTCGCTAGTTTTTCAAAGAGGTGGCAATAAGTTTAGATAAAATATTCGAGTTTTGTAAATTTATTCTCCATATTTATAATATTTCAGAATTATGGTATACAAATATTAATTCTTGTTTTTTAATTTAATGTAAGGTTCTATTTTGATATATGGGTTCATTAATATTTTTGCATTAAAGATTTATATTTCAAACTATGGAATGGTAGGAAGGAATGTGTTATTATTTACTGATCTAATTTGTTTTATCCATTCTTTTAATTTATCATATGAAAGAATGTTTTTTGTTCCGTATTTGTTAATTTAGAAGAGATGTTTTTATTCTTTCTTACTAATCCTTAATATTCTTTAACTTGTTATTGATTATTTTTTAGAACTTTTCTTTATGGCAACTTGCATTTATCAGTTTTACAGATTTTCATTCTGAATTAGATGTTTTATAAAGATTCTGAAATCTTTGAAGACAATAAATATTATATTTTTAGGAATGTTGATTGAACAAGCGGGGATCATTCTATTGGAGAACATGAAGTGAATAGAGCAGGGTATTTCTTTTGTTCTTATGAACATAAGTACTTTTTGTGTTGATTGGCACATCATTTAAACGATTTTTCAGTGAAGATAGGGATCAGTGGTTAATAATGGCAGAAGCTTTAAAAGTTGGTGTTGCGGGACTTGGTACAGTTGGTACTTCAGTTGTTCGAACTCTATGTGAAAAAGCGAATAGTTTAGCTTGTCAATGTGGGCGATTCATCAAAGTTGTTGCTGTTAGTGCGCGCGATAAAGTCCGCAATCGTGGACTTGATCTCAGTGATATAAAATGGTTTGATTCACCTGTGGAGTTGGCTGCTTCTGATGAGATTGATGTTTTTGTAGAGTTAATTGGTGGTGAATTGGATGTGGTGTATACCGCTGTTAAGAGAGCGCTTGAGGCGGGACATCATGTTGTAACAGCCAATAAAGCTCTTCTTGCTCGACATGGAGTAGAGCTGGCTATAATTGCAGAAAAAAAAGGTGTTTTTCTTCATTTTGAAGCAGCTGTTGCAGGGGGGATTCCTGTCATCAAAGCGATGAGAGAATCACTTGTTAGTAATCGCATATCGCGAATTTATGGTATTCTCAATGGAACCTGTAATTATATATTAACACGCATGTTTACGGAAGGTCTTTCATTTAAAGATTGTTTAGCAGATGCACAGAGACTTGGGTATGCTGAAGCAGATCCAGCTTTTGATATTGAGGGAAATGATACTGCTCATAAATTAGCTTTGTTGACAAGCTTGGCATTTGGAACAGCTGTTTCGTTAGATGATGTTTATGTTGAAGGAATTCATAATATTTCGCAAATTGATATTAGAGCAGCTGATGAATTGGGGTATCGGATTAAGCTTTTAGGGGTTGCATTAAAAACGGATTCTGGAATAGAGCAACGTGTTCATCCAACAATGGTACCAGCTTCCTCAATGATTGCACAGATAAATGGTGTAACCAATGCTCTTTCTATTCAAAGTGATTTATTAGGTGAATTACTGTTTTCTGGTCCTGGCGCCGGAGGAAAGGCAACAGCATCAGCCGTTATTGGTGATTTGGCTGATATAGCAAAAGCGCGTTCTGGTTTTCAGTATGCACCTGTTTTAAGACGTCCAGCATTAGAACTTACTCCTCATAAAAAAGCACGTATTTCGCATCATGCAGGTGGTTATTTTATTCGTTTAAATGTTCATGATCGTACTGGTGTTTTTGCCGCGGTCGCAAGGCATATGGCTGATAATCACATCTCATTGGAGTCGATTGTTCAAAGATCTTTTGTAGAAGATCAAATTGAAAAAACAATTATTTTAATTACGCATGAAACAACAGAGGTGAATGTACGACAGGCACTTGCAGAAATTGAAAAAGATGGACATCTTGTTGCAAAATCTCAATTTATTCGTATTGAACCTATGGCAAAGAATTGATAACTTTCTTGATAATAAAAAAGCACGCTTGAGTTCTTTTATCTCTTGTGGAAAATTTTCATCTTTGCCAAAAAACTTTATTCTTAGTATTTAATAAGGACTCATATTTTTCTGGTATTCATTCGGTAGGATTTTTTCATATGCCCACAACTCAGAAGATTTTAAATGGACTTGATCGTATTTTGACGCTTGAATTGGTACGTGTTACTGAACGTGCTGCTGTTGCTGCTGCACGCTGGCGCGGACGTGGCGATGAAAAGGCAGCGGATCAGGCTGCTGTAGATGCAATGCGGCAAGAACTTAATCGATTGCCTATTGATGGTACAGTGGTGATTGGTGAAGGTGAGCGGGATGAAGCGCCTATGCTTTATATTGGAGAAAAAGTAGGTTTTCAAAGTGGATTGGCGATCGATATTGCACTTGATCCACTAGAGGGTACAACACTTTGTGCTAAAAATATTGCCAATTCTTTGGCAGTAGTTGCAATTGCTGAAAAGGGTAATCTCCTTTATGCCCCTGATGTTTATATGAACAAAATTGCTATTGGTCCTGGTTATCCAAAGGGAGTAGTCGATATAGATGCTTGTCCTACCGATAATATACATGCTCTTGCGAAGGCTAAAGGAGTGACTGTTAATCAGATTGTTGTTTGTATTATGGATAGACCTCGTCATGAAAAATTGGTTAATGAAGTACGAGCGACAGGGGCGTCGATTCGCTTGATTGGGGATGGAGATGTGGCTGCTGTTATTGATACAACTGATCCAGAAGAAACAGGTATTGATATCTATATGGGGATTGGTGGAGCACCTGAAGGTGTCTTAGCTTCTGCTGCTTTGCGCTGCATTGGAGGACAGATGCAAGGTCGTTTGCTGCTAGATACAGAAGAGAAAATTGCTCGTGCAGCTAAAATGGGGATTAGTGATCCCAATAAGGTTTATACAATGGAAGAAATGGCAAAGGGTGATGTTTTGTTTTCAGCAACAGGGGTGACAGATGGCAATATGCTTTCTGGTGTTAAATTTACATCTCGTTACATTCAAACGGAAACTCTCGTAATGCGCTCCCATACGGGTACAGTCCGTAATATTAAAGCAAAGCATAGAAATCATTCGAAATTTGATTAGTGCTTTCTTTTTTGTCACTAAAAATAGAGGGAGTTTTTCTAGGAAAAACGCTTCCATGAATCTACTTTCATGGAAGCGTTTATAGATATGAGAATACCTTAAATATTATGAGAGCTGGACAGAATGTACCCAGCCATTTTTATCTTCTATGTTCCCTTTTTGAATGCCAACCAATTGTGTACGAAGCTGCTTTGTAACTTCTCCAACTGTTTCATTTCCAATAATAAATTCTCCCCCTTTATATCTAAAACGACCAATTGATGTGACAACGGCAGCTGTACCACAAGCAAAGGCTTCTTTAAGGTGTCCACTCTTTGCATCTTCTTGAAGCGCTGCAAAAGAATAAGGACGCTCTTCTATTTTTAATCCCATTTGTTGAGCTAACCTTAAGATTGAATCACGGGTTATCCCTGGAAGGATAGTTCCATTAAGTGGGGGGGTTACAAGTGTATTATTGTCCATAATAAAGCAGACATTCATACCACCAAGTTCTTCAATCCATTTATGTTCAATCATATCAAGGAAGAGTACTTGGCTACAATTATTTTCAGTTGCAGTTTTTTGTGCAAGTAAGCTTGCTGCATAGTTTCCACCACATTTGGCAGCCCCTGTTCCTCTTGGACCAGCACGACTATAATCTGTTTCAATCCAGACGCTGACAGATTTTTCTTCTCCTTTGAAATAGGATTCAACTGGAGAGGCTATGACACAAAAAAGATATTCTTGAGAAGGGCGGACTCCCAAAAAGTTTTCATTGCCAAACATAAATGGACGGATATAGAGGCTAGCGTTGGGCTGATCAGAAACCCATTTTTGATCAATCTTTACTAATTGATGAACGGCATCCAGAAAAATATCTTTTGGCAATTCTGGCATAGCTAAACGTTGTGCTGATTCTATAAAGCGTTGTGCATTGGCATCAGGACGGAAGAGCAAGATGCGTCCATCTTTTGCACGATATGCTTTTAAACCCTCAAAAATTTCCTGTCCGTAATGTAAAACGGTACTTGCAGGGTTAATTTCTAAAGCTTTGTATTGAGAAATGATGGCATTGTGCCAGCCTTTGTCTTCAGTCCATTGAATAGTACACATGTGGTCTGTAAAAAATTGACCAAAACCGGGACTTTTTAAAATTTCTTCATATTTTTCTTCTGACAGAGGAGATGGGTGTTTTTCTATTTTAAAGGGAAGCGATGATATGGGAGATTTCATAAAAAACCTTTTGAGTATGTTTCATTTTTATTAATAAAAATAATGAAATATTTTGATTATAACTCTATTATTAACAAAACCTTTGTGTCAATGTTTTATTATAGAACATAAAGGAGTTTATTATAGAATTCAAAGGTATGGTAGGTATTTTAATTCTATCCCTACCTCTTTTTCTCAACTTTATGAAGTAAGCTGGAACTTTTGTCTATAATTATCGTTTTCTCACAATAAGTATCTGAATAATTTCATATATGCATATTTTCTAGAAATTTAAAGGTAAGGGAATTGAGAAAAGGAATCCACTATGATTGATAAAAATTATCACACATATGAAGAACGTATGGCAGCAGAAAGAAGAGATAGTGAACAACGTGTTTCAATCGCTAAGGGTATTTTTGCTATTCTTCTTGCGATGGTTATTATCTGGTTTATTTTTGGTTTTTTAGGATCTTTTTTTGCAAAATCTCCTGAACATAGTTCGCGTTATAATACCCCAGAAACAAGCCAAAGTGTAACAACGCCGAAAAAAGATTTAAATTCGCTTCCTCCTGTACCTTATACCTATAAGGGTACGGAGTAATTTTTTCGTAAATATAATCTTTTAGATAGGGCGAAAATCGACGTAGATTAAAGAATAAAGTCAGTGCAAACAGATAAGCGAAAAAGATAGGACGATTTTAATTTCTGAAGTTTTTGATAAGTAATTAAATGGTATGGAAATAAATAATGCAACGGTTGTTAAAACCGTTGCATTATTGGTTTAGCGTGTGATGAAGCAGCTTCCACCAGAACTTTTAATGGATTCACAAAGGATTATGGCTTCATTACGGTCTTGCGCTTGAAGTCGAACACGGTAATAAGTACCTTTTCCTGGTATAAAAGCGGATTGAATATTTAAAGAACGGGCACCGATAAGGAATCCAAATTTAGATTTCATATTTTTTAAAGAATTTCTAGCGAGCTCATACGTTGGTTGAGATGCAAGTTGTACGTAATAACTTTCTGAATTTTGTGCTGCGACTCTGTTTGGTGATATGGGGCGAGACGCGGCTGGTGTTTCAACTTGTGTATTTCTTTCTGCATGAGAAGGGATAGGGATAAATTTTTCTTCAATATTTGAGCTAGAATTATTTTCTGCGATTATTTTATCAATATTATTTTTGAGATCATGATCTCTTTCTTGGTCGTTTATATCAGAATCATGCGACGAAACAAGGGACGGATCTTGAAGTTCATTAGAAGTTTGATCAATGCTTTCTTCAGATTGAGCAGCAGTTTTGCTGTTTGTTTGATGCGCGGGGGCTAGTGTAACTGTACCATCTTGATTGACAATAACAGTTTGTATTTCTCGCATTGGAATAGTATGGTTTATGGCTTCTGTGACTGCATCTTCAACATCAGATTCATTTAAAGACGATGAGGAAACGTTTGAAGATTCTTCAGGGTTTAATTCTTTTAAATTTTCAGGTTGTTCAGAGTTATCAATAAGAAATTGTTGTGTATTTTCTTGTTTCTCATTTTGTTCAGTTGTTTGTTTATAGATATCTAAATTATGTGCAACATCATTTTTCGTTCCAGTTGTTTCTGGTTTGAATTTAAAAGGCGTATTATCAGCGTGGATAATGATCGTTTCTTCATTTTTTTGTGATGGCATAAAAAAATGAGAATAACCAGCAAACCCAAGTCCTATTAAAATAAGTATAAAAAAACCTTTAATGAAAGTTTTACCAAAAATAAAACTTTTTAAGGGAGGAGGAGCTGATGGAGGCGTGGGAACCTCATCTGAGCTTGTGTATGATGAATTCTCGCTAAAAGAGGGAAAATTATATTCCATATTGGCAGAAGAAAAATAGTCGGAATTTTGTTCTTTAGAGTTTATATAAACACCTTCTTTTGAATTTTGCATAGACTGATGAAAAACTTCACTAAAAACCTCATTTTTCTGTTGTTTTTGAGAAAAATTATCCGTTGGGACATTCCCTACATTGAGTACATCAGCAAATTCTTCTTCTAAACCACCATTAGTTGGCACATCATATTCTGGCGCTTCGTACGGGACTTCTGGAACCATAATAGGACCAGTTTTTTCTACGATTTCCTCTGAAAATTTATAAGTATCAACATTGGGAGGGGGAGTATCTCTGTGCGTATAGTTATGGGCAAAAAAGCCATCCGTTTGTTTTGTATTTAAAGAGGGGGATGAGGAAAGAAACTCATCTAAATTATTTTCATTATATGAAATTTCTCTATTTGGGTTAGAGGCACCTTCGCCGTTATTGATGTATTGGGCTCGAGCCTCATCATATATCGGAACTTTTTCGCCATAAGTTTCTTGTTGTGAGGGGTTTTCTGCAAAAAAATGGGGATAATTGGTTGTATGATCTTCTTGTGAAGCCCCCTTTAAATAAGATTGTCTATCAACTGGTGGAGAATCTAAAGGTGAGGAGAAGGTACTTGTTGTTTGATTTCTTGCAGTGTTTTGTCTTTCTGACACAAGATTAGAAGATGAGAAAAACTCATTTTCCTCTGTAGAAGAGGAGACATTAGGATAATCCTTTTTAATCCAATTTTCTTGATCAGCTGAAATTTTATAGGGATGGTTTATAGGAGTGTCATAGAGGTTTTGATTGTCCTCATAAGTTTTTTGTATATTCGTAGTCTCAGGTTGTTGTGAATTTATTTGTGAAAAACGATTGGTTTGTTCAACATCTTCTGGCGTCTCTCTCTTATTTTCGTGCCTTTCAGATTTATCAAAAAAGAAATTTTCTGATTCTGATTGTGACATAAGATTACTTTTTTCAAGAAAAGGATCAGCACTGGTTGCTGTTTTTTTCTGTTGATGTGATTGATTTTTTGGGATTGGTAATGGAGAAAGCTCATCTAAAATTTGTTCTTCATCATGACTGCTAGGTGAAGAATATTTCTCTTCAGATAAATTATTTTGTTTTGAATGGTTGAAAGAAGAAGATTGTGCAATATCTGAGGCTGTTGCGTTGCTGGTTGCATGCAAGTCCCATTGTTTTTTTTGATCATCAAACGGTAAGTCATGTGCTAAATTTTTTTCAAGTTCCTCTTCTAGAAAGGAGAAATCAAAATCATCATCATGGGATGATGTTTCGGGGCGAGATGTTGATCGTTCTGTTTTTAAAGAAGATTGCTCATTTTGGTTTCCGCTTTGTTTGTGCGGATTAAAAATGCGCGTAAGCCTTTCTAAAGGATCATGGTGTTCATGATCGTGTTTTGTTTCGTGTAGATTTTTGCGATCGTTATCGCTCATAGCTTTTCTCACATGATGGTTTGCACTTACGTGCAATCACTGGTTGATTTTGATTTGTTATATTAAAATTATAAATTTTCCCCCTCTCATGCAAGGATACATGAAAAAGTTTATCAATAGAGTACCTATTGTATGTATTTATAGAACTTTTTCAACGCATTTCTATGGGTGCTTCGACTCCTATGATGGTAAGCCCTGATGATAAAATATTGATAACAGCTTGTATCAATCCTAATCTTGCAAAGGATAACTCTTTATCATCAGGTTGAATAAAGCGTAAATTGAGATTTTCACTCCCTTTATTCCAATGGGTGTGAAAGCTGGAGGCAAGGTCATAAAGGTAAAACGCTAATCGATGCGGTTCTTTATGAATTACGGCCTGTTCAATGATACGTGGATATTCAGAAAGTTTGCGTATTAACAATATTTCATGGTCATCTGTTAATCGATGAAGATGGGCAATCAATGTATTATTTGAAAAGCTTTTAATATGAAGCGCTTCTTGTGCTTGACGAAAGACTGAGTGACAACGTGCACTTGCATATTGTACGTAAAAGATGGGGTTATCTTTTGATTGTTCTGTTACTTTTGCAAAATCAAAATCAAGAGGTGCTTCACACTTACGGTATAGCATCATAAAACGCACAGGATCACGCCCAACCTCTTCGACAACATCCCGTAGAGTGACAAAAGATCCTGCTCTTTTTGACATGCGTACAGGATGACCGTTGCGAAAAAGTTTTACCAATTGACACAAGAAGACACTTAATTTAGCTTTACCCCCAGAAATTGCTTTTGCCATTGCCTCTAGCCGCTTTACATAGCCAGCATGGTCTGCGCCTAGAATATAAATCATTTCATCAAAATGACGATTAAATTTATCCCGAAAATAAGCAACATCAGCAGCAAAATAAGTGTAAGAACCGTCAGATTTGACTAAAACACGGTCTTGGTCATCACCGACATTTGTTGAACGGAACAAAGTTTGTTCGCTTGGTTCCCAGTCTTCTGTATTTTGTCCTTTGGGAGGGGGGAGTTTTCCTTTGTAGATATAACCATTTAAAGTGAGGTCGTTGATGGTGTTACGAATGGCGCGTGCATTATCTGCATAAAGCATTCGCTCAGAGAAAAAGATATCATGATAAATATTAAGAGCAGCCAAATCTTCGCGAATCATGGACATCATTGCATGAATTGCACGTTCTTTCACAAGAGATAAGGCTTCATCTTTATCCATCGTGAGGAGTTGGTCACCAAACTCTTGAGCAAGCGATTGACCCAATGGTATCAAGTATTCTCCAGGATAGAGTCCTTCTGGAATTTCATTAATTTCTTGCCCAAGAGCTTCACGATAGCGCAATAGTACCGAATGGGCGAGGACTTCGATTTGTTGACCCGCATCATTGATATAATATTCTTTCGTAATGTTATAGCCCGTAAATTGTAGCAAATTGGAAAGGACATCTCCAACAACGGCTCCGCGGCAGTGTCCTACATGCATTGGTCCAGTGGGATTTGCTGAAACATATTCAACATTGACACGTTTTCCTTGTCCCATTGGGATACGACCATAAGAAGTACCTAATTCAAGCATGGATTTTATAACATCTTGCCAAAATAATTTTGTAAGCTTGATGTTGATAAAACCAGGACCGGCAACATCTATATTTTCGATAGAGGAATCATTTTTAAGAAGTTCTATGATTTTATCTGCAAGTGCACGTGGATTGATTCCAATAGATTTTGCAAGCACCATAGCAGCATTGGTTGATAAATGACCATGGGAGGAAACACGCGGAGGATCAACAGTGATTTTTGATAAATCTAGATCTTCTCCATTTTTTCCTTTTATATCAGATAATTCAATTGATCTCTTAATTTTTTTTTCGAAATTTTTAAAGATATTCATATTTAGCTTCCATGATGATGCCAAAAGCCATTAAACGAAATTATCTGTATGGTCAAATAAACGCTGATATTCACGTAGAGCGTAGTGATCCGTCATGCCTGAAAGAAAGTCTGCAATCAAACGTGCTAACTCTTGATTTTTTAAGTGCACTGTTTTGCTCTGCCAACTTTCAGGCATTGTATTTGGATTTTCATAATAACAATTGAATAATTTTTGTACAATGCATTTTGCTGCATTGCGACGACTAAGAACTTGTTCATGGTAGTAAAGATTTTTAAATAAAAAGTTTTTTAGTTCTTTTTCATAAACGGTCATTGTCGGTGAAAAGGTGACAATAGTTTGTTTTGCTTGGTGAATATCGTTTATGCTTGTTGGTTTGATGCGTGCTAAATTTTTTTGTGACTGTTTGATAACATCTTCAACCATGGTTGTTATTTGTCTTCGTACAAGCGTGTAACCGCGACGCGTTTGGTCGAGCTGGGGATGCTCATCTGTTATATCTTGTAATATTGCTGCTGTTAGTGAAACATGTTCAAATTGATCGAGTGTTAAAAATTGCGAACGTAGACCATCATCAATATCATGCGCATTGTATGCGATATCATCTGCAATAGCAGCACATTGCGCTTCTAGTCCTGCAAAACAATCGAGTGCAAGGTCTTGCTTTACATTGTATTGTAAAATATCGATAGGAACCTCCTTATTCTTCGCGTGAGGACCTAAAAGGGGACCATTATGCTTTACAAGTCCTTCGAGGGTTTCCCATGTAAGGTTAAGTCCATCAAAATTTGCATAGCGCTGTTCTAGTTTTGTTACAATGCGTAATGCTTGTGCATTATGATCAAAGCCGCCACAATGTACCATGGCTTCATTAAGAGCATCTTCTCCAGCATGGCCAAAGGGTGTGTGTCCAAAGTCGTGAACAAGGGCAATGGCTTCGGCAAGGTCTTCATCAAGACACAGGGCACGGGCTAATGTTCTTGCAATTTGAGAAACCTCTATGGAATGGGTTAGGCGAGTACGGTAATGATCGCTTTCATCAGCAATAAACACTTGCGTTTTATGTTTAAGACGTCGAAATGCATTAGAATGGATAATACGATCTCTATCTCGTTGAAAAGGTGAGCGTGTGGTGCTCATCGTTTCATGGTATAATCGACCACGGCTTGTTTGTGGATGAGCACTGTATACTGCTCGAGATTGGTAATTGAAGTTGATATTTCCTATATCCATTGCAAGCTGTCTATTATCATCTTAAAATTGAGAGTGGTTTATGAGAAATAAACTGCTCTTTGAGTGTAGGATACTCTTTCTTGATGGTTTAATGCAAGGATATATAAAATGAATGTGAAAATTTCAGATGTTGCTGCCAAAAAAATTGCACAGATACTTTTGCGTGAACCCGATAAAATAGCATTACGTATTTCTGTTGAAGGTGGTGGGTGTTCTGGTTTTTCTTATAAATATGACTTGGTTTCTGAAATGTGTGAAGATGACCTCGTTCTCAAAAAAGACGGGGCAGTTGTGTTTATTGATTTACTATCACTTCCTTTTATGGAAGGAGCTGAGATTGATTTTGTTGATGATCTTATGGGGCAGTCTTTTCAAATCCACAATCCCAATGCTGTTTCATCATGTGGTTGTGGTGTAAGTTTCTCAATTTAAAATGATGGCTGTGTGATATTGTTTCTTGAAAAAAAGATCATGTTGGTCAACAATGCAAAAATGGGTATTCTTATAAAAATAGTGCACCGATGTGTATGGTTGTGCGTGGTGCTTGCTTTATTGACTTGGAGTCACTGTGCTTTTTCTGAAGCAGGAGAAGGGCAAGATCAGCAGCAGAGACAATCAAGGAGTTTTATTGTAAAGACTCAAGAGCAGGAGAACGAAAACTTAGCATCTCAAACACAACTCATTTTGAATGCTCGATTAACAAATAGTCATCCGGATATTGAAAAAGGGCTTGTCTGGCGGGTTTATGCCCCTATTCTAGGGATTGATAATAAGTTACCATTAGTGGCAACCTATAAGGGGGGAGGTGCACGTTTTAATCTCGAACCAGGAAATTATCTTGTTCATGTCTCATTTGGTCATATGAGTGCTGTGCGCCATATTCGTTTAGAAAATGGGCAGAGTCTTGTAAAAAACTTTAATCTTGAGGCTGGTGGTGTCATTTTAAATGCAACACTGCTCAATGGCGTAATGAATGAAAAGGAACTCCGTTTTACCATTTATGAGGATGAAAAAGAAAATGATGATACGGGAGTGATTATATCAAATGTTAAACCCCACTCAGTTGTGCGTTTAAAAGCTGGCCGCTACCATGTTGCTTCCCATTATGGTTCTATTAATGCGACGGCTCGTTCCGATATTCAAGTGGATGCGGGTAAAATAACAGAAGTTACTCTTGAACATCAGTCCGCTCAGATTGTCTTAAAGTTGGTGCGACAAGAAGGAGGAGAAGCGCTTGCAGATACAAGTTGGTCTCTTGCCAATGATTCTGGTGATATCGTTTATGAAACAGTTGGTGCGTATGTTTCACTCGTGTTAGCAGAGGGAGAGTATATTGCAATTGCTAAAAATAAAGATAAAATCTATCAAAAAGTTTTTTCAGTCGTTTCTGGTCATGATGAAGATATAAGTGTGATAGCGAATGAAGAAAATATGCAACAAATTGATGAAGATGTGGATTGATCATTGTTCATGGGGGTAAACTATGATGAAAGACGGGGTATGAATTTTGATTGAAATTTCAACAGTTGGTGTGTTTTTTGCTGGGGCACTCTCTTTTTTGTCACCATGCGTTTTGCCGTTAGTTCCTCCTTATTTGTGCTATATGGCAGGGGTTGGTATTGATGATTTTCGTTCAGAAAAGCCTGATGAGAAAGTCTTTATCCGGTGGGCTTTATTATCTTCTGTTATTGCTTTTGTTCTTGGGTTTACGACTGTTTTTGTTGCTTTAGGTGCCAGTGCTAGTACAATTGGGAAATTCATCGGTTATTATCGTGATTGGTTTGCCCTTGCTGCTGGAATTGTCATTATTATTTTTGGTTTAAATTTTTTGGGGATTTTCAAGATCGCTTTTTTATTTCGTGAGGCGCGTTTTCAGACCAAAAAAACACCTGCTGGTCCTTTAGGCGCGTATATTATCGGTTTAGCTTTTGCCTTTGGTTGGACACCGTGTATTGGCCCTATTTTAGGTCCTATTATAACGCTTGCTGGAACAAAAGAAACTGTGGGAGAGGGAGCTGTTCTCTTAGCGGTTTATGCATTAGGTCTTGCTATTCCTTTTATGTTAGCAGCTTTATTTTCGAGCAGTTTTATGCGATTTTTAGGAGCTTTTCGTATTCATTTAGGAAAAGTTGAAAAAATCATTGGTGTTTTTCTTATTCTTACAGGGATTTTGTTTTTAACAGGTTCTATGCAGGATCTTTCATTTTGGCTTTTAGAACATTATCCTTCGTTGAGTTATATTGAAGATATTCGTTGGCACAGTATTATGAATTTTTTTGGATTTTCTCGTTAGTCTTATGTGTTTTTATGGTTAGAAGTTGTCTTTCTATTGTTCTTGCCGCAGGTGAGGGGACGCGCATGAAATCGTCTCTGCCTAAGGTACTTCATAAAATTGCTGGATTGCCTCTTATATGCCATGTTCTAAAACAAATAGAATTGGCAGGCTCTTCACAATTAGCGGTTGTTGTGGGATATGGTGCTAAGGAGGTTATGCACGTTGTTCAGTCATTTGTAAAAGATGTAATGATTTTTGAACAAAAAGAGCGTTTAGGAACTGCCCATGCTGTTTTGTCTGCTCGTTTAGCTTTGCAAAAGGAGGTGGATGATGTGCTCATTGTTTTTGGGGATACTCCTCTCATTCAGCAAGATTCATTGCACCAAATGCGTGCACAGCTTGCTGATGGAGCAGATGTTGTTTTTGCAGGTTTTCATACCAAACATCCAACAGGTTATGGACGTCTTCTCGAGAAAAATGGTCAATTGATTGCAATTGTAGAAGAAAAAGACGCTAGCGATGAAGAAAAAAAGATTTCTTTTTGTAACGGTGGAATACTCGCTATGCGTGGAAAACATGCACTTTCTCTTTTAGAGAAAGTTGGTAATAATAATGTGAAAAAAGAATATTACTTAACAGATATTGCTTCTCTTGCAACACGCGAAGGATTAGATGTGCGTGTTGTTGAAGTTCCTTTTGAAGATATTGTAGGAATTAACAACGGTTTTGAGCTTTCTGAGGCTGATTCTTTGTGGCAAAAACGTAAAGCGCGCGATTTAATGTTATCGGGTGTTACACTCTTAAAGCCAGAAACACTCTATTTTTCTTATGATACAGAAATTGCACCAGGGGTGGTGATAGAACCAAATGTTTATTTTGGGTTAAACGTAAAAGTACAATCTGGTGCGGTTATTCATGCATTTAGTTATCTCGAAGGTGCTGTGGTTGGTAGAGATGCACAGATTGGTCCCTATGCACGTTTGCGTCCTGGAACAGAGTTGGCTAAGTCCGTAAAGATTGGAAATTTTTGTGAAGTCAAACAAGCTAAGGTAGGAGAATCTTCTAAAATCAATCATTTAAGTTATATTGGTGATGCCGAAATTGGTGCACATACCAATATTGGAGCCGGTACGATTACTTGCAATTATGATGGATTTAACAAATATAAAACCATGATTGGTGATCATGCTTTTGTTGGGTCTAATACGGCACTTGTTTCCCCATTGGTAATAGGGGATGGCTCTTATGTTGCTTCAGGAAGTGTTATTACTGAAAATATTCCTATGAACAGTATGGCTTTTGGGCGTGCACGACAGGTTATAAAAGAGGGCTATGCGACAAAATTTCGAGAGCGTTTGTTAGAAAACAAACAGAAAAAATGATTATTTTCAGCTTATTCTTTTGTTTCGTGTTAATCTAACGATGGATGGAAGATTTATTCTTAAAGATTGCCGTATTCCATGTTTGAATTATTTTTATTATTTATAGTTTTAAATAAAGGCTGTTGGATTGTTTTGTAAAATTTGAATCTTAAGATGTGGGTTGGAGCTTTTTAATGTGTGGAATTATTGGAGTTCTTGGAAAGAGGTGTGTTACGTCCTCTTTGGTTGAGGGGTTAAAACGTCTTGAATATAGAGGGTATGATTCATCTGGGGTGGCAACGGTCCATAATGGGCATCTTTATCGTGTACGTGCTGAGGGGAAGCTTGTTCATTTAGAAGAAAAATTAAAAAAAACACCTCTGGAGGGAAGTTTAGGGATTGGTCATACCCGTTGGGCTACGCATGGAATTGCTGTTGAACGCAATGCGCATCCCCATGTGACTGAAAAGCTTGCGATTGTTCATAATGGTATTATTGAAAATTTTGTAGAACTGCAAAAGGAACTCATAGAGGATGGTTGTATCTTTGAAACAGAGACGGATACGGAAGTTATTGCACATTTAATAACGCGTGCATTAAAAGATGGTCTTTCTCCGCAAGAAGCCATACGTACCAGTTGGAAAAGGCTGCAGGGGGCTTTTGCTATTGCTCTTATTTTCGAAGGTGAAGATAACCTTATGATTGCGGCTTGTTCTGGTCCACCTCTGGCAATTGGTTATGGAAAAGATGAATTTTTTGTGGGGTCAGATGCCATAGCTTTGGCACCATTCGTTGATTATATTAGCTATATGGAAGATGGGGATTGGGCTGTTCTCACACGGGAAGGTGTTACAATTTATGATGCTAATAACCAACCGGTCAAACGTCCTGTGACGACATTACTTGAAGGGGCTTTATTGATTTCTAAGGGTAATCATCGTCATTTTATGCACAAGGAAATGTTTGAACAACCTGAAGTGATTTCTCATAATTTGGCACATTATCTTGATCTTGGAAATTATGTCGTTCGACCGCTTAAGAATTTGATTGATTGGAAAAATATTCATCGGCTTCTTTTTGCGAGTTGTGGAACGGCTTATTATTCAACCTTAGTTGCGCGCTATTGGTTTGAGAAATTTGCCGCTTTAAGTGTTGATAATGATGTTGCTTCGGAGTTTCGTTATCGTGAACCTCCTATAACGTCTGATGTGTTATCGCTGTTTGTTTCTCAATCTGGTGAGACAGCTGATACATTGGCTTCTTTGCGTTATTGTCGTGAGCGGGGTGTAAAAACAGCAACAATTGTGAATGTAGAGCAATCAACAATGGCAAGGGAGGCTGATTTTATTCTCCCAACACTTGCTGGACCGGAAATAGGTGTTGCTTCAACAAAAGCTTTTACCTGTCAATTGGCAACGCTTGCTTCACTCGCTCTTAGTGCGGCTAAACAACGTGGCTATCTCTCGGCTCAAATAGAAAAGCAATTGGTTCAACAGTTGGCAGAAGTTCCACGTATTTTAAATGAGGTCTTAAAATTAGAGAGAAAAATTGAATGTATTTGTCGTGATTTGGTGAATGCAAAAAGTGTTCTTTATCTGGGACGTGGAACTTCTTATCCGATTGCTTTGGAGGGAGCTCTTAAACTGAAAGAGCTTTCTTATATTCATGCTGAAGGTTATGCGGCAGGTGAATTAAAGCATGGACCAATTGCTCTGGTGGATGAGACAATACCCGTTATTGTTGTTGCACCTTATGATCGGTGGTTTGAAAAAACTTTTTCTAATATGCAAGAAGTGGTAGCGCGTAATGGTCGTATTATTTTAATAACCGATAAAAAAGGAGCAGAGGTGGCTTGTCTTAAGACTTTATCAACGATCACTTTGCCAGATGTTCCAGAATTTATTTCTCCTATTATTTATGCACTCCCTGTTCAGTTAATCGCTTATCATACGGCTGTTTTATTAGGAACAGATGTTGATCAACCCCGTAATTTAGCAAAATCAGTCACGGTTGAATAAAAGTATATTTCTGAATCTTTTGGAGAATAATCAAGTGTAAGAAATTGATTTATAATGAAACTTATTTTTTCATTTTCTCTGTTGAACGAGAATGCTGTAGACAGTTTTTTTCTTTCTCAATCCTTTACGATAAAACGAAAAATATCTTCTTACCTATCAAAAAATGGATCAGCTATGTGAACATAATGGTAAAAAAGACGCAATATTGCTTCTACTGTTTTAATGCAGTTGATTTGTTATTCGTTCATGAAGCATAAAGATGGTAAGAGACTGCGTAGATCATTTATGGGTAATTCTAAGAAAAAACCATATTTGAACAGAGAGATATTTAAGTTTTTTATTAGAGGGTCTTTGTTATCCTGCTCGTAAGAGGCGTGCAGCATCGTTGTGTCCGAAAAGATAAAGGAGCAACCGTAAAGCTTGTCCTTGCTCAGAAGAAAGATGAGGATCGCGTTGTAAAAATAAACGAGCATCTTTTCTTGCCATTGACAAAAGATCGCTATGAACTGCAAGGTTTGCTATATGAAATTCAGGGACTCCAGATTGTTTTGTACCTAAAAGCTCTCCTTCGCCTCGTAGGCGCCAATCTTCTTCAGCGATTTCAAAACCATCTTCTGTATTGCGGATAATATTAAGGCGTGTTGCTGCTGTTTTAGTCAGTGGATCTTTATAGAGCAAAATGCAGGAAGACTTTTTATCACCTCGTCCTACACGTCCACGTAATTGGTGCAATTGTGAAAGGCCAAAATGTTCCGCGTGTTCGATGATAATGATCGAAGCATCTGGAATATCTACTCCCACTTCAATGACTGTGGTTGCAACTAAAATACGTGTATTTCCACATTTAAAAGATGCCATAGCGGCTTCTTTTTCTGCTGTAGACATTTTTCCATGGATCATACCAACGTGTGCTCCAAAGCGCTCATGGAGAAATGCAAAGCGGTTTTCAATTGAAGTGAGATCAAGAGCTGTCGATTCCTCTACTAAAGGACAAATCCAATAGAGCTTTTCTCCTTTTTCTAATGCAATTGCGATTCTCGCTATAAGCTCATGAAGACGTTTCAAAGAAAGCGTTGCTGTTGTAATGGGTTGTCGTCCCATTGGTTTTTCGGTAATTTTAGAGACATCCATATCACCAAAAGCTGTTAAGACAAGTGTGCGCGGAATGGGCGTGGCGGTCATAACCAGCATATCAGCTTTATTGCCTTTTTCTGTAAGAGCGATACGTTGATGGACACCAAAACGGTGTTGTTCATCGATAATGGTTAAAGCGAGATTATTATAAGTAACACTGTTTTGTATGAGAGCATGGGTTCCGATGACAATAGAAACTTGACCTGACAGAATATCATTCACGATATTTGTCCGCAATTTCCCTTTTTCTCGTCCTGTTAAAAGCGTTGTTTGTAATCCGACCTTTTCGGCAAGAGGAGCGATGGTGGCAAAATGTTGCCTAGCAAGCACTTCAGTTGGTGTCATTAAAGCTGATTGTCCTGAATTTTCAGCAATTTGTGCCATTGCCATCAATGCAACAACAGTTTTTCCTGCGCCTACATCACCTTGAAGTAGTCTTAGCATCGGTTCTGGTGAAGCAAGATCATTTGCGATATCTTCTACTGCTTTTTTTTGTCCGGTTGTGAGTTGAAAGGGGAGGATATTAAGCAATTTTTTAGTATAAATTCCTGTTGATGGTCGAGAAGTGCCAACAAGAGATTTAGTTTTCAAACGCACGAGTCCTAGTGCCAATTGACAAGCGAGCAATTCATCATAGGCAAGACGTTTGCGTGCTGTACTTTCTAAGGATAGATCATTGGGGTTAATGGGCGCATGGATACGGCGTAAAGCAACGGAAAAAGAAGGAAAATTTTGCTGCTTTTTTACATTTTCATCTATCCATTCTGGTAGAAGAGGAATAAAATCAAGAGCGTTTTGTATGGCGCGTCTTAGTGTCTTTACAGTTAGTCCGGCAGTAGAGGGATAGACAGGTTCGATCAGAGGTATCTGATTTGATTGTTCGCTTGGGGCAATATAGTCTGGATGCGCCATTGAAAGCTGTCCATTAAACCATTCAACTTTTCCTGATATAATGACTTTTTTTCCTTCGGGGAGTTGTTTTTTTAGCCAAAGAGGTTGAGCATGAAAAAAGACTAAATTTATTTTTCCTGTGTGATCATGGGCAATAACACGATAGGGAATTCGGTTGTGACCACGGGGTGGTGGTTGATGCTGATCGATGATAATTTCGAGCGTAACAGTATCTCCTTCTTTTGCACAAGCAATGTTGGGACGCATTCTGCGGTCTATAACGGAATGGGGCATTAATTGAAGAAGGTCAATAAGGGTTGCTTCGCGTTGTGTGGGATTAACATCTAAGAGTTTGGTCAATAAACCATAGACTTTAGGTGTAATACCAGAAAGAGTTCGGATAGAATTAAAAAGTGGGGTAAGAAGACTTGGAGGCATGAGCAAATTTAACCTGCCCTTTTTGTTTTTTCTAGACCTTTAGAAGAGCTTTTTGGGGATAAAGTCATAAAGAGGAGGTTGCTTTATTTACACATTGAACTTTAGGAAGAGAAATTAATATTTAAAGAAAAATACAATTAAATGGTCAAAAATTAAAGTGCTTAGATGAGGTATATTGTTTTTCTTTTTATTTTAGGTGTTTATTTGCTGTGAATAGAAGCATTTTCTTGATAGAACTCTCTTATAAATATTAATAAAATTGGGATATTGCTCCTATGTAGGATGATGAATTTATAGCTTTAAAGTTTGATGATAAACAGAATTTTTTCTTTTATAAGGGGTGCTGTTTAGCATTTATTTTGTAATGGGAAATTGTGAGAGTGGTAAAAACTAAAATGCAAATGCAAGAGAACAAAAATTCTCTTCCTCGCTTTATTCATTTGAGAGTGCATTCAGCTTATTCCTTGCTCGAAGGGGCTTTAAAAATCCCCCAAATTATTCAACAGACGATTTCAGATCATGCACCAGCGGTTGCTATTACCGATACCAATAATTTATTTGGTGCTTTGGAATTTTCACAGCATTGTCTTTCTCATGGGGTCCAACCTATTATTGGTTGTCAGCTTACTGTTGATTTTTGTGATGAAAATGATCATTCACGTTTGGCTAAATGGCGTAATGCTTCTGATTTCTGCTCTATTGTTCTTTTGGCTGCTAGCGAAACCGGTTATGCTCATTTGGTTCGTCTTGTGAGCCGTGCTTATCTTGATAAGTGTGATACTGATCCTCCTCATATTAAAGCTGATTGGTTGTCAGAACACAGTGAAGGCATAATCGCTTTAACGGGTGGAAAGGGAGGACCTATTAATCTTTCTTTGGCAGAAGAGAAAAAAGAACATGCTGTTGAGCGCTTAATTTATTTGAAAAAATCTTTTGCTGATCGTCTTTATGTGGAGTTACAACGGCATGGCTCTTATGACCGGAGAGTAGAAGCTGATCTTATTGAATTGGCTTATGCGCATGAAATTCCTCTTGTAGCAACGAATGAAGCTTTTTTTCTGCAAAGAGAAGGGTATGAAGCGCATGATGCGCTGATGGCTGTTTCAGAAGGACAAATTGTCTCTAATCCAGATCGCAAACGTGTGACACCAGATCATTATTTGAAGTCACAAGATGAAATGGTTACACTGTTTTCTGATCTTCCAGAAGCTTTGGAAAATAGTGTTGAAATTGCATTGCGTTGTCATATTGCCTCGCCTCTTCGAAAACCGATATTGCCTCGTTTTATAGAACAATCTGTTAATTCAGAAACTACTTTAGAAATAGAAGATAGTGAGTTATTAAATCAGGCTAAAGATGGTTTGAAGATTCGGCTTGAAACAATAGGGTTGGCTGAAGGGTATACGATTGCAGATTATGAACAGCGGCTTGATTATGAAATTTCAGTTATTACGCGTATGCAATTTTCTGGATATTTTCTTATCGTTTCAGATTTCATAAAATGGGCAAAGGTTCATGACATTCCCGTTGGACCAGGCCGGGGTTCTGGTGCTGGTTCACTTGTTGCTTATGCATTGACGATTACTGATGTGGATCCCTTGCGGTTTTCTCTTCTCTTTGAACGTTTTCTGAATCCAGATCGTGTTTCGATGCCAGATTTTGATATCGACTTTTGTCAAGAGCGGCGCGAAGAAGTTATTCAATATGTTCAAAAAAAATATGGACGTGATCAAGTTGCTCAAATTATTACCTTTGGTAAGTTACAGGCACGTGCAGTTTTGCGTGATGTGGGGCGTGTTTTAGAAGTTCCTTATCGTCAGGTGGATTATCTTACAAAATTAATTCCTGCCACCCCAGGAAGTCAGGTAGAATTAGCAGATGCTATTAAGGATGAACCTAAATTTGAAGAAGAAAAGAAAAAAGATCCCGTTGTTGGACGCGCATTAGATATAGCGCTTCAGTTGGAGGGACTTTATCGTCATGCTTCAACTCATGCTGCTGGGATTGTTATCGGAGATCGTCCACTTTGGGAGCTTGTCCCGATGTATCGTGATCCTCGTTCTGATATGCCTGTTACACAATTTAACATGAAATATGTTGAACAAGCGGGGCTGGTAAAATTTGATTTTCTTGGATTAAAAACGCTTACTGTTTTGAAAATGGCAGTCGATTTTGTTGCCAGAAAGGGGATTAAAATAGATTTATCAAATATTCCTCTGAATGATGAAGCAACCTACGCTATGATGGCACGTGGTGAAACGGTTGGCGTGTTTCAGGTGGAAAGTTCTGGTATGCGCAAGGCGTTGATTGGAATGAAGCCAGACCGTATTGAAGATATTATTGCGCTGGTTGCACTTTATCGTCCAGGTCCAATGGAGAATATTCCAACCTATAATGCACGCAAACATGGGGAAGAGGAAATTGCTTCTATTCATCCTAAGATAGATCATCTGATCAAAGAAACACAAGGTGTTATTGTCTATCAAGAACAGGTGATGCAGATTGCTCAGGTTCTTGCTGGCTATTCGCTTGGAGAAGCTGATTTACTACGTCGTGCTATGGGGAAAAAAATTCATGCTGAAATGCAAAAACAGCGTACGCGTTTTGTCAATGGAGCTGTTGCAGGTGGCGTGGATAAAGATCAAGCTGATATTATCTTTGATCTTTTAGCAAAATTTGCCGATTATGGTTTTAATAAATCGCACGCTGCTGCTTATGCAATTGTTTCTTACCAAACGGCTTATATGAAAGCAAACTATCCCGTTGAGTTTTTAGCTGCTTCAATGACATATGATATGACGAATACAGATAAGCTCAATGATTTTCGGCGTGAAGCATTAAGGTTGGGTATTGAAGTTATTGCACCTTCTATACAAACATCTCATCGTGTTTTTGAGGTTGGTGATAATTGTATTTATTATTCTCTTGCTGCCATTAAAGGTGTGGGAGAAACTGTTGTAGATCATATTGTTTCTTGTCGTGGGAGTAAGATTTTTAAGGATTTGGAAGATTTTTGTGCGCGTGTTGATCCTCGTATTGTTAATAAGCGTGCGATGGAAAGTTTAGTTTGTGCTGGTGCTTTTGATTGTTTTAACATTGCACGTGAGGTTTTATTAGCCAATCTTGGAACCCTTCATGCGCGTGCACTTCGTATTCTCGATGACAATTCTAGCGGGCAGGTTGATATATTTGGAATGGCAGGCGGATTAAAAGAACCATTGATTTTATCGCAAACAACCCCTTGGTTGCCGGCTGAGAAACTTTATCGAGAATTTCAAGCTATAGGTTTTTACTTTTCTGCGCATCCTTTGGAGGAGTATCAAGCTATTCTGAACAAAAAACGTATTCAGACTTGGGGTAATTTTGCCAATGCCGTTAAAGGGGGAGCAACGGCTGCACGGCTTGCTGGAACTGTTGTGGCAAAAAACGTGCGCAAAACAAAATCTGGTAAAAAAATGGGAATTATTCATTTTTCTGATACAAGTGGACAATATGAAGCAGTTCTCTTTTCTGAGGCACTCTCGGATTATGAAGAGATGCTAGAACCCGGAAAATCTTTTATTATTACGGTGAGCGCAGAAAATCGTTCTGAAGGAGTTAGTTTGCGAATTGAAACAATTCAGTCTTTGGAAAATGAATCATTACAACAGCATAAAATGATGCGTCTCTTTATAAAAACAGTTGATATGCTTCCACAAATTGAACAAAATTTAAATCTTGGGGGGAATGGAGAGGTTGGGCTTATTTTAATTCAAGAGGATGGATTGCGAGAAGTCGAAATTGCGCTTCCTAAGCGATATAAGGTAAATTCACATGTCGCAAATGCTATGAAATTAATTCAGGGTGTTGTTGATGTAGAATTGAGTTAAAGAAAGATTAAATATGGGAGCTGATTTTGAGTGGTGTTTTTGCTTTTAGGAGAGCTAAAAATGGAGCTTTTAAAATCGGATTGTAGGTTTCGAAAAATATTGCTTTTATTAGAGTAAATTATGATATTTTTTAGTGTCATAAAATTAAAAAAATCTCGTTCTTTCGTAATATTCAAAGTGCCGGAAGAATTTTATAAGTTTTTATCATTATTTTTTATAGAATTCATCGCATCATACATGTAAAGCCAATTGAGATCTGACATAATGCTCTCTGGTGTACGAATTTTCATCATGAGATTGCGTGCAATTGCTATGGGACCGGTTGCGTGATAGGCTAATCTATTGAAATCTCCGCGTTTTTTTACTGCTACAATACGCGGGGTGCGTGTTGTTTCGTAAAGCGAAAGTGCTTTCGTTAATGAAAAATCTTTCAATGAAAGTGCTTTTGCTAATGTGGCGGCATCTTCGATTGCCATAGCGGCACCTTGTGCTGCAAAAGGTAAGGCAGCATGTGCGCAATCGCCAACAAATACTTGTCTCTCTAAACCGATAAAACGATTTTGTTTCATTTGAAAAAGTGGCCAATAACTCCATTCATCAATATGATCGAAGATTTGTAAGATTTTTGAATTCCAATCTTTAAAAAGAGATTTGAGTTTTTCTTTATCTCCTTTATGAGCCCATCCTTCTTTTGAACTTTCTCCATTCGTAATGGCGACAAAATTAAAATTTTTTTCTGACGATTGAATGGGGTAGACAACAAGATGATTTTTTGGTCCCATCCAAGCCGTAATTGTCTTCATATTTTGCAATGAAGAACGAAAGTTTTGAGGAAGATTATCAGATGTTGTTGTTGCACGCCAAGCAATAAAGCCACTAAAATTTGCTTTTTCATGAAAAGGAGATTGTTGCCGTAATGTTGACCAAACGCCATCACATCCGATCAAGAGGGGCGTTGAATAAAGCTGTTCTGTTGCCGTATCTGTTTTTATGGTCGTGATTTTAATGTTGGTTGCCGATTGGGTAGAAGATACAATCGTTTCGCCTGCTTTGTATTTGATCAAAGGATTTTCAATCACTGCATTATATAAAATTTTTTGTAAAGCCGCGCGGTGAATCGTCATATAAGGGGCTTTCCAATATTTTTCTGTTAGATTAATAAGATGAGCCCGTAGATGTATTTTTAAAGATAATCCATCTTTTAACTCAAGAAAATATGGGATTGTCGCGACTTCAGTGAGTTTGTTAAGAAGTTTCCAGCGAGCAAGAATAGATGTTGCATTTGGTGTCAGTTGAATACCAGCGCCTATCGTTTCAAGTTGCTTACACTTTTCGATAATGGTGCTTGCAATTCCTTTATGAGCGAGTGCTAAAGCGGTGCTTAAACCAGCAATTCCTCCTCCAACGATGATGGGTGATTGTTCCACAAATGATTTCATATTAAACAAGCAGAATTAAAAGAGGGGTTATTAAGAAAGCCAAAAAACGCAATTATAATAGCTTTTCTGGATGATATAAGCATCCTGTTGGGTTTGTTTGATCGTATGATAGCGAGGGAACATAACGATAAAGGGTTGAGCAGTAAGGGCAAATTTTCTCATCTGCTGCTCCCATATCGATAAAGATATGAGGATGATCGAATGGGTGTGTAGCGCCTACACACATAAATTCTTTCACACCAATTTCGATTGTTTTATATCCAAGGTCATTTTGGAAATGAGGAATATTGTGATCAGCCATGGCATACAAACTCCAGAATAAATTTTCTCATCAGCTATGATTGGGCTCTTCTATTTTATAGGCGTGAGTTTGTAATAAAGCGTATAATAATGCAAGATGCTTTTTAAGACAAATTTCTCTTCTTTTATGCTATATTAGAATAGTTGTCTTACTTTTAGTGCTTTGCGCATAGCAATAATTCCAAGTACTTTTAAATATTAAATGGAAAAATGATGAGGGAAGTTAGGCATTGATATATTATTATGATGATAACATATTATCAAATGTTATGTGAGATATTTCGTCAAGGATTTTAGAAAATATAGAAGAAAATTATTTAGGATATATGGAACAGAGGGTGGTAGATAAAATTTCTATATCGAATATAACAATGAAAAATCCGGTACGATTTATTAATCGAGAGTTTTCATGGCTACAATTTAATAATCGTGTTTTGATGGAAGCGGCTAATTCGAAACATCCTTTATTAGAACGTCTACAATTTCTTTCTATTTCAGCTGCAAATCTTGATGAGTTTTTTATGGTTCGTGTTGCAGGACTAGCAGCTCAAATTCGTGCTCGCGTTACAGCGTGCAGTGCAGATGGGCACACTCCACAGGAACAACTTGATATTGTATTAGCTGAGATTTCAAAGCTGCAGGCTCACCAACTACGAGAATTGAATGTTTTACGTGATGAATTAAAAAAGAATGATATTGAAATTATTTGTTCTGATGATCTTTCAGAAATTGAAAAATCATGGCTTGAAAAATATTTTCTTGAGACAATTTTTCCTGTTTTAAAACCTTTACCTGTTGATTCTACTCATCCTTTTCCATTTATTCCTAATTTAGGGCTTTCTATTGGGCTTCAATTGTCTGGAGAAACTGATCAGAATTCACACACAGTGTTGTTGTCTATTTCAATGCTTTTAAGGCGTTTTATTCTTCTTCCTCAAGAAGGCAATCATTTTCGTTTTATTGCATCTGAAGATGTTATTTGCCTTTTTATTAAATATGTATTTCCTAACTATGAGGTTAAAGGAATTGGTACATTTAGAATAATCCGAGATAGTGATATTGAAGTAGAAGAAGAAGCTGAGGATCTTGTTCATTTTTTTGAAACTGCTCTCAAAAGGCGGCGCCGTGGGCAGGTTATTCGAGTTGAGTTTGACGCAAAAATGCCAGAGAGTTTACGCCAATTTATAGCGAATAGTCTCGCTGTTCCTGATAATTGTATTAATGTCCTTGACGGATTTTTAGCGCTTAATACGGTATCAGAAATTGTTTCTATTCCCCGCGATGATCTTAAATTTATTCCTTATATTTCTCGTGTTCCAGAATGTATTCGTAAACATAAAGGGGATTGTTTTGCGGCTATTCGTGAAAATGATATTGTGATTCATCACCCCTATGAGACATTTGATGTTGTTGTCCAATTTTTACGTCAAGCTGCTTGCGATCCTGATGTTGTAGAAATAAAACAAACACTTTATCGTACATCAAATGATAGTCCAATTGTTGGCGCTTTGATTGAAGCAGCTGAACAGGGAAAGTCTGTGACTGCTTTGGTAGAACTTAAAGCACGTTTTGATGAGGAAGCAAATATTCGTTGGGCCCGGGATCTTGAATGTGCTGGGGTTCAAGTTATTTTTGGTTTTATTGCATTAAAAACGCATGCTAAGATGTCATTAGTTGTGAGACGTGAGGGAAAACGTCTTCGCTCTTATGTTCATCTTGGAACAGGAAATTATCATCCCATTAACGCTAAAACTTATACCGATCTTTCTTTTTTTTCCACGGATGATGATATCGCTCATGATGTTGCGTTATTGTTCAATTATATTGCGCAATATGAGCGTCCAAATGAAACAATGAAGATTGCTTTTTCACCCTTAACATTGCGTGGTCGTATCTTAGAGCATATTGAGGGAGAAATTGTTCATGCACAACAGGGAAGGTTTGCTGCTATTTGGATGAAAGTTAATGCATTGGTTGATCCTGAAATTATTGATGCTTTATATCGTGCCAGTCAAGCAGGGGTGCAAATTGATTTGGTTGTGCGGGGGATATGTTGTTTACGTCCTGGTATTCTAGGAATTTCGGATAATATTCGTGTAAAATCAATTGTCGGGCGTTTTCTTGAACATAGTCGCATTTTTTGTTTTGGAAATGGTCAAGATTTGCCTAATGAAAATGCACTCGTTTACTTAGGCTCTGCTGATATGATGCCTCGTAATTTGGACTATCGTATTGAAATATTGGTTCCAGTTTTTAATAAAATAGTGCGTCAAAAAATTCTTTTACAGATTATGTTAGCTAATATCATTGATAATCAACAAAGCTTTGATATACTTAAGGATGGAACATCAAAACGTATTACACCGCAGATAGGTGAAAGTCTATTTAATGCGCAGGAGTATTTTATGGCCAATACAAGTTTTGCGGGGGAAAATGAGTCTTTTGAGTCTTCTGTTTCGCGCTTGGTTGCGTTGCATCGGCAACAAGCCGAAATACATAAAGACTAAAATCCAATGACATATAGAGATGCTCAAGGTCGGTTAAAAGGGCGTAAGCCTGTTGCTGTTATTGACATTGGCTCAAATTCTGTTCGGTTGGTTATTTATGAGGGGCTTGTTCGATCACCAACAGTTTTATTTAATGAAAAGATTCTTTGTGGTCTCGGTCATGGTGTGGCGAAAACAGGATTTTTAGAAGAAAAATCGATGAAAATGGCGTTGCAAACACTGAAACGGTTTCGTACGCTTTGTCGACAGATTGGGGCAGATGAGGTCTATACTTTAGCAACAGCAGCAGCACGAGATGCACAGAATGGCGTAGCATTTATTCAGCATGCTGAAGATATTTTGCAAAATAAAATATATCTTCTTTCAGGAAGTGAAGAAGCTATGTATTCAGCATATGGAGTTGTGTCTACTTTTTATCAACCAAAAGGTATTTCTGGGGATCTTGGTGGTGGAAGTCTTGAGCTGATTGATATTGATCATTCTGATGTTGGTGAAGGGATAACGCTCCCATTGGGTGGTTTAAGGCTACAGTATATGTCAAATAATGATAGTGCTGTAGCTACAAAAATTGTACATGAGCAATTTTATAAATCGTCTGTTGTTCGTGCTCGTAAAGGTATAGCACGTTATTTTTATGCAGTAGGGGGGACATGGCGTAATTTGGCAAAACTCCATATGGCAATGAAACACTATCGGCTCCCTGTTATGCACGGCTATGAAGTTGATGCTGTTGAAATGGAGAACTTTTTACGTCTTGTAGCACGTGGCAATATTGATAATATGAGAGGGATTGCAGCGGTTTCTCAGAACCGTCGAAAACTTTTATCTTATGGGGCAATAGTTCTTATTGAACTCATTCAGTGTATGGAGTTTGAAAAGATAATCTTTTCTGGTGCTGGCGTTCGTGAAGGTTTTCTTTATTCACGATTGCCGCAGGCGATTCGACTTTCAGATCCTCTCATTGCAGCATGCACAGAAATGGCTATTTTACGGGCACGTTCACCAAAACAAGCAGAAGAACTCATTGATTTTACGACGAATGCTTTTGAAGTTTTTGGAATTTCAGAAACCGAAAATGAATGCCGTTATCGTCAAGCCGCTTGTCTTCTTGCGGATATTGGTTGGCGTATACATCCAGATTATCGAGGCAATGAAGCAGCAAATCAAATAGCTTTAGGATCTTATCCAGGAATTTCTCATGAAGGGCGCCTTTATGCGGCACTTGCTGTTTTTTTTCGCAATACGAGTTTATTGGTTGATAAAGAATCTCTTCCCATTTTTCAATTAGCAACTCAAAATATAATTGAAAAAGCACGTATTCTTGGCGAAACTATGCGTATTGCTCATCTTTTTAGTGCTTCTGTTGCAGGAATTTTACCTCATTTATTGTGGCATAAAAAAGCAGATCATATTATCCTGCAGATCCCAAAGAATTACGCTGGGTTATTAGGAGAACGTCCTCTTGGACGATTACAGAAGTTATCAAAAATAATAAAACAACCTCTTGCTTTTGAAATTTTTTGATTTTTTTCCTAATTTATTCGTGTTTTATGTCTTAATAATAGGGCCATTGACAGGGATAAACTAGGTAGCCTATCATCATGAGCTGGACAATAGGACTTGTTCCATAACGCCCATGCTAGACACCACGCAAAGCATTTGTAATGCCTGAGCATTCATAAAAGAAAACATAATTTTTTATTCTGTTACTTGAATCACAGGATGGATTTTTCACTTCATAAGCTTCATGTGAAAATGAAAAGTTTTGTCCATTTTTACGTGAAAAGGTTTTCTTTTTATGCTGCGTCGTATAACGTTTCTGTTTAGCTTGCTCGATTATCTTGATAAGATTACGATTGTAACCAACGCGATAAAAAACAAGTTTTAAAGATTTTGGGAGAGATCCATTGGTTACATGACGCTGGAATGTTGAAATACTCATATGAAACAGTTTTGCACTTTCACGGTCTGTCAAAAGAATATCATTTCAGTCATTATAAAATCCTTTCACTATAAAAAATAGAAATAAATCACAACTATTTATTAACCATGATTTTCGAATCCTTTGAAAGGTGTTTAATTTATAAAAAACAGCGCTTTATCATATAATTTCTTATGTGAAACTTTATGAGTCTTATTGAGATGGAGTGAGAGAATCTTACGATATTCGGAGGTCTAATTCAATATAAATAACGCTAGATTATTTTTAGAAATCAATATATTGCTTTTGTTAGGTATTTTAGTTGTTATGCTGGCTCGTTTTTGATTGTTAGATTGCAATCTCGGTAGTTTTTAATACGATATGGTGACGTGAGGCATTATATCTTTGTTTGTTCCTATTGCGAGGCTGCTATTTTTGTAACGAATGCGCTTTTATTATTAAGAACTTTTTCTTTTTAAAACTTTTAAATGAGGAGCTGTCTGTTTTTTTTAGATTATTTTTAATGGGATTGCTATTTGATTAACCTGATAAAGATTTAGCTATCATTTTAATGAGAGTTTACTATTTAATTTTTTAACTTTGTCAGAAGTGGGCTTTATTTATCCTGTTTGCGTTGGTCTATAGGGCATACCAATTGATATAGATAATGAGTAGCATAATGGATTTTTCAAAATGAAAATGTAAATTAAAGCTGTTTTGTGCTTATTTTTCCATCGTTAAAGTAAAACCCTATCTGGCCCTTTAGCAGTTGTTCGGCTTTTTTACCAAATATTTCATAGCGCCAGCCATTCATAGCGGGAATATTTTTCTTTATTCCTCCATTGGCAATTTTTTCTAAATCATTAGATGTTGCAATAATTTTAGGGGCAATGCTGTTTTCATTTGCAACAATTTTTAATAACACTTTGAGCAGATCGATAACAGCGGCTGTCGTATCATTGAGTGGATTATGTTTAGGAATGGGGGGTAAAGTAGAAAGATCCACCTCTAAGCCTTCATGGACAGCTTTGATTAATGATTGAGCAATTGAGAGTTTATCCCAATTCTTATTAAGACTGCGCAATCGTTTTAATGCAGATTCATCTTTTGGTTGTTGGGTTGCTATTTCTATAAGACATTCATCTTTTATGATATGACGACGTGACATATTGTATCTTCGTGCTTCACGTTCACGCCAAGCTGCTATCTTTTGTAATACAGCAAGTTCACGTGGCTTTTTAATTTTTCCTTTCACTTTTTTCCATGCTTCATCTTCTGGCATATCATAGGTTTTAGGATTTAAAAGGATTGTTAGTTCATCATCCATCCAGTGAGCACGTTGATTTTTTTCTAACCTTTTTTTCAATAACAGGTAAACATCTCTTAAATAGGTTACATCGGCAAGTGCATAGAGCAGTTGTTTTTCAGACAAAGGTCGGCAACTCCAGTCTGTAAAGCGGGAAGATTTATCAAGATGATGCCCTGTACAGCGTTGTACAATTTGATCATAGGAGATAGAATCACCAAATCCACAAATTGATCCTGCTATTTGCGTATCAAAGAGAGGGGAAGGAATAACACCTCCAAGATGATAAATTGTTTCAATATCTTGGCGCGCAGCATGAAAAACTTTTACAACTTTTTTATCGATCATAAGGTCAAAAAAAGGTTGTAAATTAATATCTGGTGCTATGGGATCAATCAAAACTGTAACATTTGGTGAGGCGAGCTGTATTAAACACAGTTGAGGCCAAAAAGTTGTTTCGCGGATAAACTCAGTATCGACTGTTACAAAATCAGAGGTACGTAGAGCGTTAAGTGCAATTTCAAGATCTGTTGTTTGTGTAATAAGATTCATCATTTTATTATAATTCGATAAATTAAATTTGTCCTTTGTTGACTTTATTTTTGAGTTTTTATTCTCATATCTTGACAAATGGTTATTAAAAAGCGTTTGTAGCGCATGTGAATATTATAATCAAAGGCAAAAAACATGCATCGTTATCGCAGTCATCATTGTGCGGCTCTTCGTAGATGTGATGTAGGAACACAAGTTCGTCTTTCGGGGTGGGTTCATCGTGTTCGTGATCATGGAGGGATTCTTTTTGTGGATTTACGTGATCATTTTGGAATCACACAAATTGTTGCAGATCCTGCTTCACCAGCATTTAAAGTGATTGAAAAAGTGCGTTCTGAATGGGTTATTCGTGTGGATGGGGAGGTATGTGCACGTGCTGATGAGGTTATTAATGCAGCGCTTCCAACAGGTGAGATTGAAATTTTTGCACAAGAGGTAGAAATTCTTTCAAAATCTGATGAGCTTCCTTTACCGGTTTTTGGTGAGCCTGATTATCCAGAAGATATTCGATTAAAATATCGTTTTCTTGATTTGCGTCGGGAGACTATGCACAAAAATATCATGCGTCGGACTGAAATTATTGCGGCTATGAGACGAGCTATGCAAAATAATGGTTTTACGGAATTTACGACGCCACTTTTGACAGCTTCATCGCCGGAAGGCGCACGTGATTTTTTGGTTCCAAGTCGTGTTCATCAGGGAAAATTTTATGCGTTACCGCAAGCGCCACAGCAATATAAACAGTTGTTGATGATGTCAGGTTTTGATCGTTATTTTCAGATTGCTCCATGTTTTAGAGATGAAGATCCAAGGGCCGACCGTCTTCCTGGTGAATTTTATCAATTAGATGTTGAAATGAGTTTTGTTGAGCAAGAAGATGTTTTAGCAACTATGGAACCTATTATGCGTTCTATTTTTGAAGAATTTGCAGATGGAAAGACTGTGACACAAAGCTTTCCTCGCATTTCCTATGATGAAGCAATGCGAAAATATGGTTCTGATAAGCCTGATCTGCGTAATCCGATCATTATGGAAGATGTTTCTCAGCATTTTTATAATTCTGGTTTCAAAGTCTTTGCTCAAATTTTAGCGAATGATGAGAATGCACAAGTGTGGGCTATTCCAGCTAAAACGGGTGGAAGTCGTGCTTTTTGTGATCGTATGAATGTATGGGCACAAGGCGAGGGGCAACCAGGACTCGGCTATATTTTCTGGCGTGAAGAAGAAGGAAAATTTGAAGGAGCAGGGCCTATCGCCAAAAATATTGGTGAACAGAGGACTGAAGCAATCCGTATACAGCTTGGTCTTGAAAGTGGGGATGCCTGTTTTTTTGTAGCTGGCGATCCAAAAAAGTTTTCATCTTTTGCCGGAGCAGCACGCACAAGGGTAGGGGAAGAATTAGATCTTCTTGATAGAGATAGTTTCTCTTTGGCGTGGATTGTTGATTTTCCATTTTTTGAATGGAATGAAGATGAAAAAAAGATTGATTTTGGCCATAATCCTTTTTCCATGCCTCAAGGGGGAGAAAATGCCCTTGCCTGCCAAGATCCTCTTACTATTAAAGCTTTTCAATATGATCTTGTTTGCAATGGTTATGAAATTGCATCAGGTGGAATTCGTAATCACTTACCAGAAATGATGCTTAAAGTTTTTGAACTTGTAGGACTTTCTAAGGAAGTTGTGAAAGATCGTTTCGGTGGTCTTTATCGTGCATTCCATTATGGGGCTCCGCCACATGGTGGCATGGCTGCGGGAATTGACCGCATTATTATGCTGTTACAAGGTGTTAAAAATTTGCGTGAAGTTGCTTTATTCCCTATGAACCAACAGGCGCTTGATCTTTTAATGAGCGCTCCGTCTGATGTTTCTCCTACACAATTACGTGATTTAGGAATCCGCATGGCTCCTACTCACAAAAATAGCTCATAAAGTTGATAATGGATTGTTTTCGTCTTTTTCTACGTAGAGTGAAGTTTTGATGCCTTTCAAGAGTCAACGGTGTGTGCGTGTACTGTTTGTGAAATTTAGATAGGCAAAACGCTATTGTGTTGATTCTTTATGAGGCATTTTTATTCCTTGTTTCTATAGTGGCTTTTCCCCTTGTGATAGGTGAGGAAATAATTATAATTGCTTGATCATGAATAAATTAGAAATAAAAGAATTCTATAATATTCGGGAGCCTCATTTTAGTTGAAAAAAAAATTAATTATCTTTATATGTCAATATATTATTTATTTTTTATTGAAGTTTTTACAACGTTGTAGCAGAGAATTGTGTCTCTTCGTTTTTATGAGAATAATGTGGTTTTCCATTCTATGGACTTACTCTGAAAAGTTTAAATTTCATAAGCTTTGAACATTTTTTTGGTTTTTCGTAGAAAAACTGAATGGGGTTGTTATACAATTTATCTTTATAATAAAAGATGATGTTTGAAAGGTGCTTTTGTCATTTCAGAAAAGATGAAATAACTCTTTGTGGGCAGTTAAATTATCGTCGAATTTAACAAAGCTTTCAATAAATTACTTAGGACAAGGGGGGAAGGACATGTATAAATTTTTCAAATTGATATAATTTTCTGTTCATGTTCTAATTGCAGCGTTTGTTTTTATGTAATTGACTTTTAATAAAAAAGTCGACTCATAGAAGATTTCATTAAATAAATCCTATAAAATAATTTCTTATTATTGTGGGAATTGTTGTTTTAATACTATGTCTGATAAAATGAATTTACCTTTTGATAAAGAACATATTGAACCAATAGAATTACGTTCTGCTTTACAGGAACGTTATTTGGCTTATGCACTTTCTACGATTACACATCGTGCATTGCCTGATGTACGTGATGGATTGAAGCCTGTCCACCGGCGGATTGTTCATGCGATGCGTCTTCTCAAACTAAATCCTGGACAGTCTTATGCGAAATGTGCGCGGATTGTTGGTGATGTCATGGGAAAATTTCATCCTCATGGGGATGCGTCTATTTATGATGCCTTGGTGCGCTTGGCTCAAAGTTTTGCTGTTCGTTATCCGTTGGTTGATGGGCAAGGCAATTTTGGTAATATTGATGGTGATAATGCTGCTGCCATGCGTTATACGGAAGCACGTATGACTGAAGTGGCTGCATTGTTACTTGAAGGAATTAATGAGAATGCTATTGATTTTCGTTTAACCTATAATGAGGAAGATGAAGAGCCTGTTGTTTTACCAGGAGCTTTCCCTAATCTTTTAGCAAATGGTTCTTCTGGTATTGCTGTTGGTATGGCAACATCTATTCCCCCCCATAATGTTGCTGAGCTTTGTGATGCAGCACTCCATTTGATTGCGCATCCCGATGTAAATGATGAGGCATTAAATCAATTCGTTCTTGGTCCTGATTTTCCGACGGGGGGAATTTTAGTTGAACCTAAAAAAAGTATTGAGGAATCCTATCGTGTTGGGCGTGGATTCTTTCGCTTGCGTTCACGTTGGCATCAGGAACCTGGTAGCCGTGGTTCTTATGTGATTGTTGTGACTGAAATTCCCTATCAGATTCAAAAGTCACGTCTTATTGAAAAAACAGCAGAGTTATTGCTTGCACGCCGATTGCCAATGCTTGAGGATATCCAAGATGAATCAGCAGAAGATATCAGAATCGTGCTGGTTCCTAAAAATCGGTCGGTTGATCCGGAGCTCCTTATGGAGTCTCTTTTTAAATTGACTGACTTTGAAGTAAGATTTCCCCTTAATCTGAATGTTTTGTCTTTGGGAAAAATACCCAATGTCCTTTCTTTGCGAGAAAGTTTGCAGCAATGGCTTGAACATCGTCAAGAAGTGCTTATTCGTCGCTCTCATTATCGGCTTGATCAAATTGATAGCCGATTGGAAATTCTTCATGGATATCTTATTGCCTATTTAAATCTCGATGAGGTCATTCAGATTATTCGTGAAGAGGATGAACCGAAAAAGAAGCTGATTAATCGGTTTGAATTAACAGAAAATCAAGCTGAAGCTATTCTTAATATGCGCTTGCGTTCTTTGCGTAAGCTTGAGGAATTTGAAATTCGTAAAGAATTTGAAAGTTTGAAAGCTGAAAAAGAAAAGCTACAGAATTTGTTAGCTTCTCCTATAAAACAGTGGAAAATAATTTCAGAAGAAATCAAAAAAGTTCGAAACACTTTTGGTCCTGAAACACTTTTGGGGAAAAGACGTACGACGTTTGAAGAAGCACCAAGACATGATCTTGATGATATTCAACAAGCAATGATCGAAAAAGAACCGATTACTATTGTTATTTCTGAAAAGGGGTGGATGCGTGCTTTGAAGGGACACTTGAACGATTATAAAGCACTTTCTTTTAAAGAAGGAGACAGTTTAAAGTTAGCCTTTCCAGCATTTACGACCGACAAGATTGTGCTGATCAGTACGGGGGGGAAGTTTTTTGCTATTGGTGCAAATAATTTACCTGGAGGGCGGGGACATGGTGAACCTATTCGTCTCTTAGTTGATATGGATGATGAGCACGATGTTCTCACAGCGTTTGTGCATCACGCCGAGGAAAAATTGCTCTTGGTTTCATCTCACGGTAATGGTTTTATTGTTTCTTCTGCAGAAGTGATCGCCAATACACGAAAAGGAAAGCAAGTGATGAATGTGAAAGCTCCTGATAAGGTAAAGCTTTGTGTTCCGGTAAATGGTGATCATGTTGCTGTAGTCGGTGAAAACCGTAAAATGCTTATTTTTTCTATTGAACAAATACCAGAAATGAATCGCGGTAAAGGTGTTCGTTTACAGCGTTATAAAGAAGGTGGTGTTGTTGATGCCAAGACTTTTAATTTATCAGAAGGCTTAAGTTGGCAAGATATAGCTGAACGAATCTTTAACCGTCAAGCTGATGATCTCATTGAATGGATGGGAATGCGTGCGGGCGTCGGGCGTTTGGTTCCAAGAGGATTTCCAAAATCAGGAAAATTTATCAATTAAATGTATTTTATAAATGGGAAAGTTTCCTATGGTTTTATGATTGTGTAAGATATTAATTTATAAAGATAATTTATTATTTTTTATATTGAACGAAAGACCTAAAGCGTAAGTTTTTCTCTTATTTCGATCTTGTTTAGGTTAAACCAATCAAAACTGTTTGTTTGCCTGTCATGAGATGAGAGACTAGCCCGTCTTCATAAAAACTATTGAAGAAAAGAATCAAAATATTTTTTAATAAACCGTTTCACAGACAAGAGTTGTTGCAACAATAGGTATGTTTGTTTTTTTACATTATACCATTTATGGGTGCTGTCGTGAAATGATTTGATATTTCGAGAGCTGTACCTTTAAACAAACAATGTGAATGTTTAACACAAGAGTGTTCTATTTGGAGATGTTTTATTTTGTCTGATAGGTTTATTTTCTTATTGTTCAAGAGAGATGTTATTAATCTTTCGTAGTAATATTTATTCGTTAGGATTACTATGATATTGCCTAAAAAGATGACCACGTTCAGCCCATAAGACGAGAAGTATGGCAGTGAGACTCAGAAAGAAAAATCCTGCTGAGTTTGGGATGGTTGTTTCATCGAATTGTTGGGCAATAAAAAAGCTAAGTCCTGCGCCGATAGATGTTTGAAGAAAGCCGGATACAGAAGAAGCTGTTCCAGCTATTTCTCCTACAGGTTCAAGAGCGAGTGTATTGAAATTGGCCATAATACCACCGCAGGTAAACATTAATATACAATATAACGTCATATAAAAAGGAAAAGGGATAACACCACCTGCTAAGATGGACCCAATAAACCAAATGCATGAAGTGGCACAAAAGAGCAAAAGCATAGTATGAGCAATACGCCGCATTCCAAGGCGTCCAACGAGTTGAGAGTTAAAGAATGATGATAGAGCTTGAAATGCAGCACCAACTGCAAAAGCAATAGGGAACCAAAGTCCTAGATTATAGATCCCTTCATATGTTTGTTGTGATGTATTAACGGCGGTAAAGATACAGCCTAAAATAATGGAAGTTGCAAGTGTATAGCAAAGTGTTGTGCGATTGGTTATTACAATCCATAAGTTGTGTTTAACTGAAGAAAAGGAAAGAGAGCGTTGCGCATAAAGAGTTTCAGGCAAGCGCAGTTGAATCCAAATCATCAGTCCTAAACCAATCATTGCCATGAAAATAAAAATATATTGCCAATGTCCAAGAAGTAAAATGATCTGTCCTGTTGCGGGACCAACCATTGGTGCAACAAGAAAAACCATCATAACAATAGACATAACTTCTGCCATTTTTCGACCACTGTAAAGATCACGTACGACGGAAACTGTAAGAACTCGCATAGCAGCCCCTCCAATACCTTGCAAGATACGTAAAATAAGTAAGAGAGAAAAATCAGTTACAAAGGCACAGCCAATCGCCGTAAATGAATAAAAAGCGAGCCCGAGAAGAATAAGTTTACGTCGTCCATACCTATCGCTTATTGGACCGAAAAATATTTGAGCAATACCATAGCTAATAAGATAACTCGAAATGATATAATGTTGATCATTTTCATTGAGAACATTTAAGCCGTCTAAAATATCGGGCATAGCTGGCAGCATAATATCAACAGCTATAGCGTTAATAGCCATGAGCGAAGCAATAAGAATAACAAATTCTTTATAGCCAATTTTGTTTCTAATCGCATCTCTATGCGTTTGTTCATCGACTGAATATGACATATGGCATCCTTGAAATAAAAATTTCGTCTGAAAACAGCTCTTTTTAAGAGTCTGAATAAAATGAAAGATACCTATGATTGATTACATGGAATATTTTTTTCTTTCAAAAGTTCCTGTAACTCATTGTTTTGAAACATCTCTTTAACAATATCACAGCCTCCGATAAATTCACCTTTGATATAAAGCTGTGGAATTGTTGGCCAATTTGAGTAATCTTTAATCCCTTGACGCAATTCGTTAGAAGTTAAGATATTAATCCCTTTATAATTCAATCCTAAATAATCAAGAATTTGAACAACTTGTCCCGAAAACCCGCATTGCGGAGCGTCAGGTGTTCCTTTCATGAATAAAATGACGTCGTTTGTTTTAATTTCGTTGTCAATAAAATCATGAACAGTGGTCATTTTTATCCCTCGATATTTCAGATTCTTATCAGTGTGTAATTTATATTCATACTGCTTTTAATCGTATTAAATGTGTGAATGCAAGAAGAAATTTTAGATTATTTTGGGACATTTGTTTGCAACATTAAGGCGTGAAGGTCATTTCCCATATTGCCTTTAAGGGCATCATAGACCATTTTATGTTGTTGAACACGGGTTTTACCACGAAAACTTTCAGAAATAACTTCTGCAGCATAATGTTCCCCATCTCCAGCAAGATCACGAATTCTTACTGTAGCATCAGGAATGCCTTCACGAATAAGCGTTTCAATTGCATGGGCACTCATTGCCATCATTATTCTCCTATGTTGTTCATTTTTTATAAAGGCTGTTTAAGAGAAAAAACAATTTTTACTCTTCACCCATAAATTGTGGAAACCAGTTTTCATAGGCTTTTGTGAGTTTGTCTATAGAAAGTTTTAGTATTCCATCTATATCAAGTGCATCACCTGCAACTTGACCTAGCTTTGTTAAAGAAACTGTATTGATTTGTGCGAGCTCTTTAAGACTATTAAGAGAGTGAGGTTTGACGGCTAAAAGATAACGTCCTTGGTCTTCTCCAAAAAGTTCTGCATGATGGAGTGATTTATTGCTTAATTTTACTTTGATTCCTTTACCTGCTTTAATCACCATTTCAGCAAGTGCTATCGCTAATCCTCCGTCAGAAAGGTCATGGGCGGCGTGAATAAAACCACGATGTATGACATCTCGAACAAATTGACCATGCTTTTTTTCAAGTTGTAAATCTACAGGTGGGGGGGCGCCTGCATCAATATTTAAAATGTTACGTGCATAGATTGATTGTCCTAAATGGGAGCCGCAATTTCCTACTAAAACAAGAATATCTCCATTTTGCATACCACTTATTGTTACCATTTTAGACCAATCATTAAGAAGGCCTACACCAGCAATTGTGGGGGTTGGAAGAATGGCTTCCCCATTTGTTTCGTTGTAAAGAGAAACATTGCCTGAAACGATAGGAAAATCAAGGATTCTACAAGCTTCTCCTATACCTTTAATAGCAAAAACCAGCTGTCCCATAATTTCAGGTTTTTCAGGGTTACCAAAATTGAGATTATCTGTAGCAGCCAGTGGTGTTGCACCTGTCGTACTAATGTTTCGCCAGCATTCTGCGACAGCTTGTTTCCCCCCTTCATAAGGGTCTGCTTCACAATAGCGAGGTGTTACATCAGAAGAAAAAGCAAGAGCACGTTTGCTGTTGTTTCCTACACGGATAACGCCTGCATCACCTCCTGGACAAACAAGGCTATTTCCTTGGATAAGGGTATCATATTGTTCATAAACCCATCGCCGAGAACTTTGATCAGCAGAATTCAATAAGCACAGAAGCGCATCACCAAGATTTTCAACTTTTTTGACGTCTTCTGCTTTCAAGGGTGTTTTTTTTGCCGGCTCACTCCAAGGACGATCATAAACAGGCGCTTCATCACCAAGCTCTTTGATGGGAAGATTGACAACTTCTTCCCCTTGATGAAATACACGAAAACGTAAATCATCGGTTGTTTTTCCAATGATAGAAAAATGTAGTCCCCACTTATGAAAAATTGCTTCTGCTTGCTTTTCTAGTTCTGGTTTAAGGACCATGAGCATACGCTCTTGACTTTCAGAAAGCATCATTTCATAGGCTGTCATGTTTTCTTCTCGAACAGGAACTGTATCAAGATTAAGCTGTATCCCCAGATTTCCTTTTGCTCCCATTTCAACGGCAGAAGAGGTGAGTCCTGCTGCCCCCATATCTTGGATAGCAACCACGGCTCCAAGTTCCATGAGCTCTAAACATGCTTCAAGGAGACATTTTTCTGTAAAAGGATCACCGACTTGAACGGTTGGACGTTTTTCACTGATTGAAGAATCAAATTCAGCAGAAGCCATTGTTGCTCCACCGACACCATCACGTCCTGTTTTTGCACCCAGATAAACAACAGGGAGTCCAATACCTTGTGCTTTAGAATAAAAAAGGGCGTCTGTCTTTGCAATACCGGCGACAAAAGCGTTAACAAGGATATTGCCATTATAACGCTCATCAAAATTTACTTCTCCACCAACCGTTGGAACACCAAAAGAATTGCTGTAACCACCTATTCCAGAAACAACACCAGAAACAAGATGGCGTGTTCGTGGGTGATCAGGAGCACCAAATCGCAATGCATTCATAGCAGCAACAGGACGGGCTCCCATTGTAAAGACATCACGTAAAATACCACCAACACCTGTCGCTGCACCTTGATAAGGTTCAATATAAGAAGGGTGGTTATGGCTTTCCATTTTGAAAACAACACATTGTCCTTCGCCAATATCGACAACACCAGCATTTTCACCAGGTCCTTGGATGACACATTTTCCTTCTGTCGGAAGAGTTTTTAGCCATTTTTTAGATGATTTATAGGAACAATGTTCGTTCCACATCGCAGAAAAAATTCCTAGTTCAGTAAATGTTGGTTCTCTACCAATTAACGTTAGGATACGTTGATATTCATCTTCTTTTAGCCCGTGTTGTGCAATGAGTTCTGATGTAATAGTGATGTTATTGCAAGGCTTCATGAGTATTTATCCGTCAAATTAATCGAAATTTAGTATTTTTATTTTTTTAACCTAGCAGCTTATATTATAAACAATCATGTTGTTTAATAATAAAAATATTTATAGACAGTAAGCTGAAGATTTTGTCCGTTTGTTTGGTGGGATTTAAGACTAAAAATGGTCTTAAATAATTATGTGTTTAGAAAATAATATCCATTGTTGTTTGTGAAGAGCTTTGTTTATAGCTTTATGAAGCAAGAAATGGTATAAATCCTTATTTTTTTAAATTATGGAGCGCGAGTATTTTTGCAGCATTATCCATTTACTAACTCTAAAGCACTTTGAAAAAGTAAACGACCGTCAGTACCTCCGTGGGCGGGTTCAATAAAGTTTTCAGGATGGGGCATCATACCAAGAATATTACCAGCTTTATTAACAATACCAGCAATATCTTTCATTGAGCCGTTCGGGTTTGTATTTTCTGCATAGCGAAAAACAATTTGTTCATTGTCTTCCATTTGTTTCAATGTTTCACTATCAACAAAATAATTTCCGTCATGATGGGCAACAGGACAACGAATAATTTGTCCTTTAGAATAATATCGAGAAAATTTTGTCTTGGCGTTGACGACTTCAAGCTTGATTTCACGACAAACAAATTTTAAAGAAGCGTTACGCATTAAAGTACCGGGTAATAATCCTGCTTCCAACAAAATTTGAAATCCATTACAGATACCTATAATTGTCGTACCTTCTTGTGCTTTTTCACGAATGGCTTTTAAGACGGGAGTTCGCGCTCCAATCGCACCACATCTTAAGTAGTCGCCATAGGAAAAACCACCAGGAATAATAATAACATCTACATCTGGAATTGTTGTTTCTGTTTGCCAAATTTTTAGTGGCTCAACTCCCGTTATATGATGTAATGCTGCAACCATATCTCGATCACGATTTAATCCAGGAAGTTGAATGATGGCAGTTTTCATGAGCGTTTCACTTACAGAAGTTCGATTGTATAATTTTCGATGACAGTATTTGCGAGTAACTCTTCACACATTTGTTCAAGTTTTTTCTTTGCAGTTTCAGAAGGTAAATCATCAAGAACAATATCAAAAACCTTTCCTTGACGAATAGATTGAATGCCTTCGAAAGCCAAACTTTTTAAAGCACCGACAATTGCTTCTCCTTGTGGATCAAGAACGCTTTCTCTTAAAGTAACCGTAATGCGTGCTTTCATTTTTTGCTTCCTGCTTGTTAAAAGAACCTCTCCTTTGAAGAGGGGGGGTTGTATAAGGTGATGTTTTTTACCTTGTTTTTACTTTACGAGAACGGGACCACTTGGTCGTGTTGGTTCGTTTTCATTCATAATACCAAGACGTTTGGCAACTTCTTGATAGGCATTAATAAGCCCTCCCATATCACGACGAAAACGGTCTTTATCCATTTTTTCTTGTGTGTGCATATCCCATAGTCGTGCAGAATCAGGAGAGATTTCATCAGCAAGAACAATGCGCATTGTTTCATCTTCCCACAGGCGACCAAATTCCATTTTAAAATCAATTAATTGGATGTTAACACCGGCAAAAAGCCCAGAAAGAAAATCATTAATACGAATTGAAAGTTGCATGATATCTTCTATCTCTTGTGGCACAGCCCATCCAAAAGCTGTGATATGTTCTTCCGTTACCATAGGATCATCGAGAGAATCATTTTTATAGTAGAATTCAATGATGGATTGCGGAAGCGGGGTTCCTTCTTCCAGTCCTAAACGCTTAGCAAGAGAGCCGGCAGCAACATTGCGAACAACAACTTCCAACGGAATGATTTCCACCGCTTTAATAAGCTGTTCGCGCATGTTTATACGTTTGATAAAATGTGTTGGGATGCCCAAACGTCCAAGATGGCTAAAAATATGTTCCGAAATTCGGTTGTTTAAAACGCCCTTTCCGTCGATAATTTCATGTTTTTTTGCATTAAAGGCAGTTGCATCATCTTTAAAAAATTGAATATAAGTCCCTGGTTCAGGTCCTTCATATAAAATTTTAGCCTTGCCTTCATAAATACGGTGGCGACGATTCATCATGATTCTCTATTTATCTTGAGAGGTTTTTAATAACATTGATAAATGATACTATCCTAATTGATAGAATTTCTCAATGATATTGCTATGATACTTTTATAATTTTTATCATTACACGTTTACCCAAAGGTGAAGATACATAAGCGATGAGAAAGAAGATCACCTCTTTTGGATCAAATTTTTGCAAGAAAGTGAGAGAGGACCATAAGCCCTTCAGGCCAAGGTCCGTGTCCGGATTCTGCGTTAATATGGCCAGAATACCCAGCATCAACAAAGAGTGATCCCCAATCATTGGCAATTTTTTCTGCTACTGAAAATTGACAAAACTCATCGTTGCGACTGGCTATGACAATAGAAGGAAAAGGAAGCTTTTGGCGATGATAGGGGCCAAATGTCATTAAATGTTTGGGACGTATTTTTTCATTGGCGACATCTGGAGGTGCAACAAAGAAAGCGCCACAAATTTTTTCTGTATTTTGTACAGTTGCATGAATAACACTGGGAACTCCTAATGAATGAGCAATAAGCATAACAGGCCTTTGAGCTTTTGCGATGGCGGTTTTAACTTTGTTAACCCACTCTTCACAAACAGGCTTTGACCAATGGAGTTGTTCAATGCGGCTGGCTGTCGACAATTTTTTTTCCCAGCGTGTTTGCCAATGATCTGGACCAGATCCTTTGTAACCAGGAACAATAAGAATATCGAGTTGATTTGCTTTCATGAATTGTTTTCTTTGTTACAACAGATTTTTGATCATAGGTTGAATGGATTTTGGTTTTCTATGTCGCTTTATTGTTCTTCAAAAACACGTTTAAAAATCGTATTGATATGTTTGGTGTGGTAAGAAAGATCAAATTTTTCGCGAAGTTCTTCTTCACTTAAAGCTTTGGTAACATCTTTGTCGTTGAGGAGTTCTTCTAAAAAATCTTTTCCTTGTTCCCAAACTTTCATCGCATTTCGTTGTACAATCCGATAAGAATCTTCACGACTAATCCCTGCTTGTGTGAGTGCTAAAAGAACCCGTTGTGAGTGAACAAGACCGCGGAATTTATTGAGATTTTTTTGCATATTTTCTGGATAGACAATGAGATTTTCAATGACAGATGTGAGGCGAGAAAGAGCAAAATCAAGTGTAATAGTCGCATCTGGAGCAATATAACGCTCAACAGATGAATGGGAAATATCACGTTCATGCCAAAGAGCTACATTTTCCATGGCTGGGAGTGCAAATGCACGTACCATACGGGCTAATCCAGTTAAATTTTCTGTTAAAACTGGATTACGTTTATGAGGCATTGCCGATGAACCTTTTTGCCCAGGTGAAAAATGTTCCTCTGCTTCAAGAACTTCTGTTCGTTGTAAATGGCGTATTTCTATTGCTAGCCTTTCAATAGAGGAAGCAATAACACCAAGTGTTGCAAAAAACATAGCATGACGATCTCTTGGTATTACTTGGGTGGAAACCGGTTCAGTACGCATTTTCAAGGCTTTTGCTACATGTTCTTCAACGCGTGGATCGATATTAGCAAAAGTTCCTACAGCTCCTGAAATCGCGCAAGTAGAAATTTCTTCTCGTGCAGCAAGAAGACGTTTGCGACAACGAGAAAATTCAGCGTATGCAAGAGCAAACTTGATTCCAAATGTTGTCGGTTCAGCATGAATGCCATGACTCCGCCCAATGGTGATTGTCTCTTTATGCTCAAAAGCACGTCTTTTTAATGCTTCAAGAAGTTGATCTATATCCTCTAGCAAAATATCACTCGCACGCATCAATTGAATGTTCAGCGTTGTATCGAGAACATCAGATGATGTCATGCCTTGGTGGATAAAACGTGCCTCTGGTCCAATGAATTCAGCTAGGTGGGTTAGAAATGCGATAACATCATGTTTGGTAATTGCTTCAATTTCATCAATACGATTGACATCAAATTTAGCTGCTGCCCCTTTTTCCCAAATGACTTTGGCGGCTTCTTTCGGAATAATCCCTAAGTGAGCAAGAGCATCACAGGCATGGGCTTCAATTTCAAACCAAATACGATATTTTGTTTCAGGAGACCAAATTGTTACCATTGCAGGGCGGGAATAACGTGCGATCATCATTTTTTTCCTTGTTGTGAGAGGATTGCGGCTTGGCGCAATGCACTAATACGTGTTTTGTAAAGCTCTTTATTGCCATCTTTATAAATTGCAGAGCCTGCGACAAATACATTTGCACCAGCTTTTGCAGCTATCCCAATTGTATCAACGGTGATACCACCATCAACTTCAAGATCAATAGGGCGGTTTGCAATCATGCTTTTAACGCGCTTAATTTTATCTTTTATTTCTGGAATAAAACTTTGTCCACCAAAACCGGGATTGACCGTCATGATGAGAATGAGATCTAATTGATCAAGCAAATATTCAAGTACATGTTCAGGGGTGCTTGGATTGAGTGCGATTCCTGCTTTTTTCCCCATTTTTTTGATTGTTTGTAATGAACGATGAAGATGTGGACCTGCTTCAGCATGAATAGTTATAATATCTGAACCTGCTTTTGCAAAAGCTTCTAAATAAGGGTCTACTGGTGCGATCATCAGGTGGACATCAAATATTGCTTTTGTTAATGGGCGCAGAGCTTTGATGATTTCAGGACCAAAGGTGATGTTAGGAACAAAGTGCCCATCCATAACATCAAGATGAAGCCAATCTGCACCAGCATCAACAACATCTAACATTTCTTGTCCAAGTTTAGAAAAATCAGAAGCCAAGAGAGAAGGCGAAATGAGATGAGAATGGGGCATTAAAATCTCCTTAGATTGGCAGTTTTTATCATATCACTGTGTATACACAAATATTTTTTGTGTTATGACGGAAAAGAAAAAATATGTATTATAGGTCTTTTTATGGAAAGATTGCTTGAAATTTTAAAGCTTTATAAGTGAAAGATATGTCGAATCATAAAACATATTTGATGCCTGAACTTCAACATAAACATACTATTGCGGTTTCTTCCCAAGAATATCGAGATGCCATGAGTCTTTTTGCAGGAGCTGTGCATATTGTGACAACAAATGGTATTAAGGGAAGACGTGGGGTGACTGTTTCGGCGTGTTGTTCTTTATCTGATGATCCTCCAACCCTTCTTGTTTGTCTCATGCGTCATAATTTAAAGAATCAGGTGTTTATGGAGAATGGAAATTTTTGTGTTAATAGCTTGGCAGGAAAACATCGCTCATTAGCGGATGTTTTTTCGAGGCGTTGCAATTCTACACAAAATGAGCGTTTTGATGTTGCTCAATGGGGAGCTTTGCAAACGGGGGCGCCTAGTCTTTCAGACGCTCTAGCGTCGTTTGATTGTCGTTTGATTTGTTGGCACGAACACGCAACCCATTGTGTTTTGATTGGTGAGGTTGTTGCAATCAACTGTAATAAAGAAAAAGATGCTTTGATGTATTTGAAACGTGAATATCACACTTTGCCTTTATAAAGATTTTATTTTTTGCATTGATGAAATGATTTATTGTTGCTTCATTTAGATTTTTAACAATGTAGGGAGTAGGGGAGGGATGGCTCTGATATCTGATTTCCTTCTTTTTAAAGTTTTTCAATAAGCGAGAAAAATGATTCTGGATGAGATTTGATCAAGAATTCAATCTACATAAAAAAGCGATCAAACCTAAACAGTGCATTTAGATATATTCGTCGATTGTTATGAAAAAACATTTTACTCTTGTGTTGATGGGTATTGCACAATATATAGACCGCACATAGCATATGTGGAGGTTTTTTATTGCATGAGCGAAGAGATTGATGGTCAATATCGCCCTAGTGAAGATGAGCCTTTTATGAATGAGCGGCAAAAGGCGTATTTTCGTGCTAAATTGGTTTCTTGGAAGAATGATATATTAAAAGAAGCTCGTGAGACTTTGGAAAATTTGCAGGAAGAGAATGTTGGTCAGCCCGATTTGACTGATCGGGCTTCTTGTGAAACTGATCGTACAATCGAATTACGTGCTCGTGATCGTCAGAGGAAACTTATTTCAAAAATAGATGCTGCTTTAGAGCGCATTGATAATGGGACATACGGTTTTTGTGAAGAAACCGGCGAACCCATTAGTATCAAGCGTCTTGAGGCTCGGCCGATAGCCGTTTTGTCATTGGAAGCGCAAGAACGTCACGAACGACGTGAAAGAGTTTATCGCGATGATTAAGGTTATTGAGATGATAAACAAATGAAATTCGTGGTGATGAAATTGTATATTTTTATTTTTGAGGGATAGGAATGAATAAAGATGGTTCTTGCCGCCCCTCAATTTCGGCGGTGATGGCTGAATCTTTTACCCCTTGATTCGTAAAAGGAGAGGGACTTTTATCCGATACATCGTTTCTTTCTGGAGGGGCGGAATTTAGATGTGTGTCTGTTTCTCTTTTTTGTATTTTTGATGTACCAGTAATATCGGATTCTACAACCACATCTGTTAATCCGCCAATAAGGAGCAAATGTTCTTTATTATCGCAACGGACTAAAACAAGGCGGCGTGCTCGATCTATAGAAATTACTTCACATAATGCTAATCGTGATAGACTTTTTTTTCTATTAATGCTGTATCTTCCTGTACTTAAGCGACGTAAAAACACGATAATTACGGTAATAGCTGCGATTGTTATTATAAAAAGCAAAAAGCTTATCGTTATGTTTGCAGCAGATACACCTATCTGCTCTGATAACCAGATATACATAGATTTTCTCCCATTTTGGATGGAAATATTATTTTTTATTGAGATAAATTTATAAACATACCCTCAAAAGATTCACTTATAATGTAAGAAATAAACTTTTGAATATTAAGCGAGCTTATCTTAGATAATATCATAGTATATACTTTATAACAACATAACAACGAATATAAAGGAAGTTTGTGACATAAGAAATAGCTATAAGCTAAGGCAAAGAGAGATGGATAAAGATTTTCAGAATAATGAAAGATCAGCGTCTTCGTTTCACCGGAGAGTTGTGATTTTTGGTATTGTTTTTGTATTAGGTTTTCTTTTCATTGTGGGTATTTTAGGTTTTTTTTATCCACAAAACTATTTGCAACAGGTGATATCAATATCTTTTTTGATTCTAGCAATGATCGGTGTTGCAACACTCGTTTTGTGTGGAATGGGAATTTTAAGATATCATGTGTGGTCGCATGAAGATTTTGATTTTAGCATCTTTAATAGGAGCGATGATGCAATTGTAATCTCTGATCTTTCTGGTTTTGTTTATTATTCTAATCAAAACTATCGAAAAATTCTGACCTATAAGCCTGAAGTGTCTTGTTATAGGGTTATAGCGGATCTGCCAGGAGCTGGTGCACTCTCGTATCGCTTAAAGGTTGCAGCCTGTAATAATCTTGCAGCGCAAGAGGAATTAAGAGTAGAACAGCCAATTTTTACTGATTCTACACCAAAAAAATCTGTTTGGTATAATATTTCCATTCAACCTATCACAAAACAGAAAAAAAAGCTTTTATTTTGGCGTATTACTGATATTTCGCACTTACAACAAACGCGAGAAGTTTTTTTCTCGAACCTTCAAGAGGCTATCAATCACTTGGATCAAGCTTCTATTGGTTTTGTATCCGTTAATAGACAAGGAACTATTCTTTATGCCAATGCGACTTTTGCAGAATGGTTTTCAATTGATTTAGCGAATTTCTCAATTGGTCAACATAATTTTGATTCGTTATTTGATAGCGTTGGTGCTAAGAGCTCATGGAGTGATATCTGTTTACAAACCAACAGATATCAAAGTTCAGGTTACTCTTTACCTTATAGGTTTTCGTTATGTTTAAATTCACACACGACTTGTGAGAAAATATTCCATTGTCTTATATCTGTTTCTTCTCTCTTAGAAGAGGAAGCCATTTATCGTGTTGTGATCATTCCACAACAAATACAAAAAGAAGAGGATGATCAATTAAAATTACCCAGTATATTAGGAGAATATTTTGATGCGAGTCCTTTTGCAATAGCCGTGGTGGATCATGCAGGGCAATTGGTTCATATGAATAAAGCTTTTTCATCACTCACGGGATGTATGGACAAAGCTGTCAATTTTTATGATGTTATTTCTCGTCGTGATTGTGTGCAGTTAGAGCGTTCTTTTCAGAGAATTGCGACAAATAAAAATTATTTTGTTTCTCTAGAAACTGTTTTAGAAAAAAATGAAGAATGCCATTTACGGCTCCATATTATGTCTGTACCGCCCTATCACGGTGATGCATTGCAAGATTTGCTTATTATCTCTGTGATTGAAACAACCGAACAAAAAACTCTTGAAGATAAAATGATGCAAAGTCAGAAGATGCAAGCTGTAGGACAATTGGCTGGCGGCATTGCTCATGATTTTAATAATGTTTTAACAGCAATTTTAATGTCGTGTGATCTTCTTTTAAATACGCATCGTAGTTCTGATCCTGCTCATGCTGATCTGATCAATATTAAAAACAATGCTAATCGTGCAGCTGCTCTTGTCCAGCAATTATTAGCTTTTTCTAGAAAGCAAACACTTCGACCTGAAGAAGTCGATTTTACTGAATTTTTATCAGATATCCGCAATCTTATTTTACCACTTTTGGGGAATAATATTCAGTTAAAAATTATCCATGGAAGAGATTTGTGGAGCGTTGAAGTTGATCAAGCATCTTTTCAGCGTGTTATTATGAATTTGGTTATTAATGCGCGTGATGCCATGTTAGATGGAGGTATTGTTACGATTGCAACAAATAATATTACAAAGCAACAAAGTGCTGAATTTAATCATCTTGGATTAGCAATTGGCGAGTATGTGCAATTGACTATTTCAGATACAGGGGCTGGTATATCTGCTGCTATACAAGAAAAAATGTTTGAGCCATTTTTTACAACAAAAGAAGTTGGAAAAGGAACAGGACTTGGTTTATCAATGGTTTATGGAATTATCAAGCAGAGCGGTGCGTATATTTATTGTGAAAGTAAAGAAGGTGAAGGAGCAACATTTCATATTTTTCTTCCCCGTTATATCCCCAATATAAAAGGAGAAATTTCTCAAAAGATTGAAAAAGATGAAGAGAAAGATAAAAATATAGACTTAACAGGATCTGCGACTGTTTTATTGGTTGAAGATGAAGATGCGGTCAGAATGGGGGGGGTAAGAGCTCTTCAAATGAGAGGATATACGGTTTTAGAGGCAGCAAGTGGGGCGGAAGCACTCTCTATTCTTGAGGAACAAAAAGGAGATGTTGATATTATTGTTTCCGATGTGGTGATGCCAGAAATGGATGGGCCCACTTTATTGAAGGAAGTCCGTAAAAACTATCCTGGTATCAAATTTCTTTTCGTTTCTGGATATGCAAAAGATGCTTTTGCTAAAAATCTTCCACAAGATGCTGTTTTTGGTTTTTTATCTAAACCTTTTACACTCAAACAGTTAGCTGTAACAGTTAAAGAAACACTTTCATCATGAGAAAAAATTTATGCAATAGAAAAATTGCGTATTTTAAGATTTTTTAGGCTAAAGACGAGAGCATTTTGATAAATAGAGCTTATGATAATGTCATAGAACTAAATAAAGAAGAAGAATTTTGAAAATGAAATAAAATTCAAAAAATCACATGTTTTGTGCAAAAATTTATGAAGAGATGGGCTCTATTATGTCAACATTTCATAGAGATTTTCAATTGTAGATACTGAGCAGAAACTATGTGTAAAGCATTGAAATATGCTGATTAATAGATTGTTGATACACTCAAAAAGATAAAAGCTGTTGTTGCGTATCGACTATTTTGCTCTTTCCTTCAATAAATGCTTTTAAAGCTTCAGGGTAGAGTTTATGCTCTACTTTAAGAACTCTTTCTGCTAAGCACTCAGCAGTATCATGGGGATAGACTGGAACGGCTGCTTGGGCAAGGATTTTTCCTGCATCCATGTCTTCTGTAACAAGATGAACAGTGCAACCCGTGATTTTTACACCTGCTTGTAAAGCTTTTTCATGTGTGTTTAAGCCTTTAAATGAAGGCAAAAGAGAAGGATGAATGTTTAAAATTCGTCCTTCATAAAGTTTTACAAAACGTGGTGAGATAAGACGCATATACCCTGCAAAGCAGAGAAAATCTGGTTTATATTGATCTAAAATCGTAAAAATATCTTCTTCATGCTCTTCTTTTGTTTTGTAAATTTTACGATCAACAATATGAATAGGTAAGTTATGGTTTTGCGCCTTTTCAATACCGTTTGCACGCGGATTATCGCAAATAACCGCGACAATTTCAGCAGGATATTCTTTTTGTTGACTAGCTTGAGCAAGGGCGACCATATTGGACCCATTACCAGAAATGAAAACGACGATTTGTTTTTTCATAAATGCAGTACCCCTTGATAAAGTATTCCTTTATTTTGATCTTGGCATTTTGTTAAAATACCAAGGGGAGTTACAGTTTCTCCTTTTCTTTCAAGAGCTTGTGTAATTTTTTCAGCTGCATGCTGTGCTACGATAATGATCATGCCAATACCACAATTGAATGTTCTTAACATTTCTCTTTCTTCTATTTTACCTTGTTTGGCAATCCATGAAAATACTGCTGGAACATTGATGGTAGAAAGATTAATTTCAGCGCAGAGAGAAGATGGAAGGACACGTGGAATATTTTCAGGAAAGCCTCCACCCGTAATATGAGCAAGAGCTTTAATCCCTTCATATTTTCGCATGATAGGAAGAAGCGATTTTACATAAATGCGTGTTGGTGTAAGAAGTGCTATGCCAAGGCTGTTTTCAGGGGAAAAAGGGGCAGGGTCATTCCATTTGAGATAATTTTGCTGGATGATTCGTCGAACAAGCGAAAAGCCATTGGAATGAATTCCAGAGGAGCTTAGACCTAATATAACATCACCTTCTATCAAATCTTTTGAAGGGAGTAGCTTGCTACGTTCGCATGCTCCTACAGCAAAACCGGCTAGATCATAATCTCCCTCTGCATACATTCCTGGCATTTCTGCAGTTTCTCCTCCAATAAGAGCAGCACCGGCTTGTTTACATCCTTCTGCAACACCAGAAACAATCGCAGCCCCTTGTTCAGGGTCGAGCTTTCCAGTTGCAAAATAATCCAGAAAAAAGAGCGGTTCAGCTCCTTGTACAAGTAAATCATTGACACACATAGCAACGAGATCAATACCTACAGTATTATGGTGACCTACTTCGATAGCAATTTTTAATTTTGTTCCCACTCCATCATTGGCTGCTACGAGGATAGGATCTGTAAAGCCAGCGGCTTTTAAATCAAAAAGGCCACCAAACCCACCAATTTCTGCATCTGCTCCGGCTCGTTTTGTAGCGCGTATAAAGGGTTTGATTTTTTCTACCATGGCATTACCCATATCGATGTTTACACCGGCTTTTGCGTAGGTAAGGCCGACTTTGGATTTATTCTTTATAAGATCTTGATTGCTCATTGGAGCCTTCCTTTAATGGAAAATCAGGTTTTGATATTATGCAATGCCATGATAGAGTTCTCTCTGCAAGAGATATTGATAAGAAAATAAGCAACTTTTCTTGTAGCTTATTTTGAAGTTGTTTATAATTTTTTGTGAAGATTTTTTTAGGATATTTTATGAGCAAGATATCAGATAATCACGGACAGTCTTCTTGGCAACTTATGAGAAAGAAAGTGAGTGAGAATACATCTCGTGATCGTTATAAGACTTATGTGCCAGCGTATACTCAATTACCGTTGCCGAATAATATGAAAAGACAAATCTTTTTTTGGCTTGGTACGCTGATTTTTTTCATTCTTTTTATGTTTGTTTTTGGATCGATTTTGCTTCCTTTTGTGGCAGGGATTGTGTTGGCTTATTTTCTCAATCCCATTGTTCAATTACTTGAAAAATTTGGTATTCGTCGTGTGTTTGGGACTGTCCTTATTACCTTATTTATTGTTATTACCTTTGTTGCTGCTTTAGTTATTTTGATTCCTGTTATTAGTTGGCAAATACAGCAATTTATGAGTGATGGTTTACCTGTTTATATTAATCGTATTCAAACCTTTTTTGTTGAGCATGATTTTGATTGGTTAAGGCGCTATTTTGGAAGTGATCCAAATGAATTACGGAATAATATTAAAGGATTTTTGGGCGAAGGTTCGGATTTTATTACGTCTCTTTTGAATTCACTTTTAAAGTCAGGAAAATCTATCGTTAATATCGTTAGCCTATTTGTTGTGGCACCTGTGGTGGCATTTTATATGTTATTAGATTGGCCACGTATGGTAACAGCAATCGATTCGTTAATACCGCGTGATCATCTTGAAACCGTCCGTAGTATTTTTCATGAAATGGATAGAGCTATTGCAGGCTTTGTTCGTGGACAAGGAACAGTTTGTCTCATATTGGGAGGCTATTATGCTATTGGTTTAACGATTGCAGGACTCAATTTTAGTCTTTTGATTGGTATGTTTATTGGTCTTATTAGCTTTGTTCCTTATATCGGCACAATGAGTGGTTTGGTCCTTTCTGTTGGTATTGCATGGGTCCAGTTTTATCCCAATAATTGGGGGGGAATCATTGTTGTGATGGCACTTTTTTTAATTGGTCAATTTATTGAAGGTTATATTCTTCAACCCAAGCTTGTAGGTTCATCAGTGGGATTACATCCCGTATGGTTGATGTTTTCACTTTTTGCTTTTTCTTCACTCTTTGGTTTTACTGGTATGCTTGTTGCTGTTCCTGCGGCAGCGGCTGTTGGCGTTTTAGTTCGTTTTGCTCTTCATACTTATCTGAGTTCTCAGATGTATTCGCGAAGCGGAAATTCGGAGCCGCTAAAATGAATGGGCGTGAAACGCAATTATCTTTAAATTTTCCTTATGATCCGATTTTTCAATTTGAGGATTTAGTGGTAACGGAAAGCAATCGTATGGCTTTTCAGCTTATTGATCACTGGCCCAATTGGAGCTTACCTATTGCAGTTTTGGTTGGTAAAGAAGGATCTGGAAAAACGCATTTTTCTAATATATGGCTCCAAAAAGCAGATGCTTTCAGGATTCAGCACAATGAACTTGATCAGGCTGTTACTATGGCTTCTTTAGGCAGATCATTTTTAATAGAGGATATTGATACAGGTGAAATCAATGAGACAGAACTTTTTCATTTAATTAACAGTATTAAGCAAGCAAATCTTGATGCACGACAGGCTACTTTATTGATGACGGCACAAACACTTCCTTCCGCTTGGAATTTAATGTTAAATGATCTAAAAAGTCGTCTTAATTCGGTGATGTTCGTTGAAATTAATCAGCCTGATGATGCATTGTTAACAGCTGTTGCATTTAAGCTTTTTTCCGATAGGCAACTTATTGTACATCCAGATACGGTTTATTATCTTGTAAGCCGTTGTGAACGTTCTTTATTTTCATTGAAGCGTGTTATTGATTCTGTTGATCAGTTGGCATTACAAAGAAAAAGAAAAATAACACGTGCTGTTATTGCTGAAGTTTTAAATAGAAGAAAACCGTAAATACTCCTTATCATGGCTTACTTATTCTGTTCTTCTATTATCGTTTCAATATGTGGAAGACAAGTCATTTAAATTTTCTTCTTTTGGGATATCTATATAAGAGTAAAAAATAGTGTTTTTTTTACTCTTGTCGTATTTTTATTTTAAATAGCTTTGAGATTTTATTGTATGATGTTGAATTCTTACCATCTTCGCATTTGAAAATTTTTCTAAAAAGAGCGCTTTATTTTATTTATAATAAAACCTTTGTGCTTTGAAAAAATGTTTGTTGTTTATGGATTTGGATTGTAGAAGATTCTAGAATTTTTAATAAAAGAGTCTTTGGGAAGATAGAAAAAGAGGGGGAAAAAGCTTAATACAGCTGAATTCTTTGGCTTATGTTCTCTTTGGGAAAATTTATCTATGATATTTAAGTCGTTTTTTTCTAAAACTGTATCTGTGAAATGCGTTTTGATACAGTGAGAGCTTGCTTAAAACAGGATAAAAATTATGAAGTCCTTATAGAGAAATTCATTCTTTTTTAATATAGATTGGATTTTTTACGGAGGTTATTTTCTACTATTTGTCAATAAATTTGTTATTGAGTAGGGGAAAAAATTAAAAAATGTGCTTTTTTGTAAAGAAATGCAACAAAATTTAAAAAAAGTGTGTTTTTCTCTTGCACTTCTGTTGTGAAAATTTTAGGAAATGTGCATCAAGTAAATGTAAATGGCGGAGCGTAGCGCAGCCTGGTAGCGCACCTGATTTGGGATCAGGGGGTCGTAGGTTCGAATCCTATCGCTCCGACCATATTTGATTGAGTGTGTGAGAATGACCCAATTGGGTACGTGTGGTGAGAAACTATCATCCAAGCGTTGTGTAATCTGAAGGAAAAAGGCATGATCGCACGTATTTATAGTCCTGCTAAGACAGCTATGCAGTCAGGTAAGGGGAATACAGGTTTTTGGATTCTAGAGTATGAGCCAATGAAAGCAAAAATGCTTGAACCTCTTATGGGCTACACGGCAACGTCTGATATGAATAATCAGGTAAAGATTCGATTTAATAGGAAGGAAGAAGCGATTGCTTTTGCACGTAAGAATGCTATCTCTTACCGTGTAGAAAAGAAACATACATCGATTCGACGTGCTATTTCTTATTCTGATAATTTTCGCAGTGATCGGCAGCATTCTTGGACACATTGAATTGAAGATGCTATTTTGAATTGATAAAATAATCAGTTGGGTCCCGTAGCTCAGCTGGATAGAGCAACGGCCTTCTAAGCCGTGGGTCACAGGTTCGAATCCTGTCGGGATCGCCATGTTTAAATGATATTTATAGGCTATAAAAAGTTAGAGAGTTTTCCTTTTATTCTATTAGCTTATTTTTCTGTATAATCCCGAACCTTTTTGATGTTTTTTGGTTTATTTTGTTGCTACACGTTTTCTGTTGACTGTTTTAGTATAAAATAATGCTGTTTTATCTTTTTTCAGTAATAATTGTTTTTGATTATTGAAACTTATAGCATTGCATTTTCGTGCCGCGTGTTGCTACTACATTACATGCTTTAGGAAACAGATTGTAAAAATTATTTTTTAAGAGCTTCTTTTCATCTTTCTGAAAATGAATATTTTATTTCTTAGATTAGATTTACGCATTGCTGCTAATGCTGGTGAAATTGCCAAAAAACATCTATTGTGATTTTTTTTATTTTTTATGAATAATATTATTACGTTTTTTTGCATGATCTTTGGTAAGATCGATTTTGATTAGATACAAGGCATGATGGATTCGATTTAGAACAGTTTATGAAACATTGAAGAATAAAAACGATATCTGTTTATGATGAGAATTTACAGATGGCACAAGAGGTGAAAATATCTTCTTGTATTGGAAGCTGTGATTCATAACAAATTACTTCTTTATAGTTTTTTCGTATAAAAAGATGTTATATGTGCCGTCCAGATAAGATATTGTTTTTTTCAGTGAGAGACACTTGCGGACAATTTGATTTAACATGATTGTCACTGTTTTTCAGGTAGGATTGTAGGTTTCATCAATGTTTAGGTTTTCTTAGTCTTATAGGTTTAAGAATATACACTGTATATTTATATGAATGAAGATAGGTTGTATCTTAGAGTTAAATTTTTAGATTTCATATTTACATTTTCAAATGTTTTTTCTTATTTCTTTATAGCTTGTACATCATGTGAGAAGTATTTTAATATTGGATAACAATCACATTAAAATGTTATGCAGATGAGCTCTGAAGATCTAAACTCACACGGTTCAAGGTGATCATTATTTCAATAGGAATACAGTGTGAAGAGAATGCCATTTTACAGGCTTTGTTTTAAGAGATATCTCTTAAAGCTCACTTCACGCTGGCGCTCGTGAATGGTACAATGATAAATCCATTGAGCTCCATCATCTTTACACTTATGAAGAAATAAGCTGACATTATCATACACTTTGCCTATTTGTCAGCCTCCGATGTTGCAATAGATCTCAGTACTTGAGGCATTTATCGGCGTTTTTGTGCTTTTTATACAATTTTTACTTAATACTAATTCCTCTTATGACGTGTAAGAGAGACGGTTTTGTTTGATTCAATATAAATAGGTTTGAAATAAGAAAACATTACGATATTCGGATTTCTCATTCAACATAGCAAACAATAAAACATGATTATAAATCAATGTATTTTTAGAATGAAAAAATTTGCTTTTATCGTGTTTTTTACTCTTTTTAATATTTTATTATAATCTGTAATTGGTAAACTCAAAATACAGCTCTAAGGTTAAGTGTTTTATATCTATCGAAGTGACTGTGGTTATATCTAACTGTTTGGACAACAAGTTGTATACCAATAGACATGAAAGAATTAAGAAAAACAGGGGATAGATCAGGAAACAAACAATATTTTTCAGAACGGAAGCCTATGCTTGTGGAAAGAATTTTAAAATCAAACTTCTAATCTGTTGCAAAATGAGGCTGTTATTACGTTTGTGATACTTTTAGATGGCTTTCCCCCAAGAGGCGCTATCAGAACGTAAAAAATATTAGAAACACTCCGTAAAAAGTATGCCCTTTGTAGAGGCATGTTGCACAATCTTATTTCCGAATCTTTATTTACGCATCCCGTACCTTGGAAGAATACGATAACTCAATAATTTATTTATACTATAAAGTTGAATGGTGGGCGTGACAGGGATTGAACCTGTGACCCCTACGATGTCAACGTAGTGCTCTCCCGCTGAGCTACACGCCCATTCATTGATGTTGCATACACCATATAGAATGCCAAACGTCAATGCCTAATTTAATTTTCTCTTTCAACAGATGCAAATAACTTTAAAAAATACTTTTTAAGCAGCGATAAGGATCTTTTCAACTTCATTGACGAGTTCACGTAAGTGAAATGGCTTAGAGAGAACCTTTGCATCAGGAGGGGCATCACTATTTGAATTGAGTGCTACCGCTGCAAAACCTGTAATGAACATTACTCGTAAATCAGGGTCAATCTCAGTAGCACGTCGTGCGAGTTCGATTCCGTCCATCTCTGGCATCACAATATCAGTCAGGAGAAGGGAAAATGGTTCTTCTTGTAAACGTTCATATGCGCTAATACCATTATCGAAGTCGGCGACTTCGTAGCCTGCACGTTCTAGGGCTTTTACGAGAAAGCGACGCATATCGTTATCATCTTCTGCGAGCAGGATTCGTTTCATGATTATATTCCAATGGCTCCATTTGTCAGAGTTTTGCCGCATCAATTATACAACATAGAGTATTTATAAAAAAGATGGTAAAATGCTCATAATTGAAATGAATGGCAAAATGGTTAATTCTTACATTCTGATTCAAAATACAGCATATTCGTTGTGAGTTGGTTAAATTCGAAATATATGTGTTTTTGAAAAAAGAAGGGGGTCTCTAAAACTACTAAGATGATTCTTTACTATCTTTTCTTTTAAAGTTACTGATTATTATCAGAATTCCATTAAAAAACTTATGAAAACCGTTATTGTAGGGTTTTCATATATCGAGAAATTAGAAGAATATTATGTTAATTTATTGTTTTTAAAAAGTTCTCCTAAGAAATAGAAATTTTATAGTTATTTGTTTTTATAGAGATTTGTAATAAATATTATAAATGTGCTTTATTTCCAGTTTTTTCCTTAAATAGATGAAAACTATTTTTTTCTAGAATAATATTAAATTATCACTTAATAACAGATAAAAAATAGTATTTTGATGCTTTATTTGTAAATATGTATCATGTTATATTAAGATAGATTTATTATTTTTATTTATATAAATAGTTTTTTTATTAAGTTATTTTTTATGATGTAAAATAATATTGTTTAATGTAATGATATACTTTGTATATTAGTTTTTTAGTAGAATGCGTGGTGAATATTTAGGTTATGGCTTGCCTGTAAAGGCTAGAAAACAAATCATATGAGTGGTTGGAAAGAAAAATCTATTATATTTAAAAGTGTTTGTAGATCCAATGCTCGTAGAAACTTTCTTTTTTGATGGGGCGGAGCGGAAATTAAGGTTTAATGTTATTTTACAGATACATTATCGGGAATAAAGGCATCAAATGCAGCCCAAAATTGTTTTTTATAATCTTCGTTAATCATAATTGTATCCAGTTCAGCGCCTGTAATAGTAATACTTTCTGTTAGACGTGTGTGTTGGCATAATTGCCGCACTTCAATGTTGTTTGCAATATTGTTTTGATTGGCAAGAATAAAGAGTGTTGGGATTCGTAAATCTCCATGAAGTACATTTCTCTTCATAGAATCAATCGCATTAAATACTGAAGCCATCCATTGGGATGTTGGGGGCTTAATGGAAGGGAGCGGCACTTTATGTATGTGTCCCAATTGTATATTTTTTTGTTTTGTCTTGTTTAATTTTTTACTATCTTTCGCTGGTATAAAGCCAAGACCTATATCAGAAAGAAATTGTGTTAACTTATGTTGAAAACCATTCGTTTTATTGCCGAATGGAGCAAAAAGGGGAGAAACACAGAGCAATCTATTAAACTGATGATTAATGAGATCTAATCCGCTAAGTGCTATCAATCCACCTATGCCATAGGCGAGCATAGAGTAAGGCGGCGGACAATTAGGATAAACAATACTTTTAAGAAATTTATATAAGTCATTAATATCATTATTTATATCAAAACAATGATGTCGGCTTTGTTTTCTTATCTTGAAGGATGTTTTTTCTTGATCAAAGCAGTCAAATATTGCTGTATGAAAACCGCGTTTAGAAATTTCATTTATTAATAAAAAATATTTTTCTAAAGTATTTGCGTAGCTTTTGAGAATAACAATTGTTCCCTTAGATTTTTCCACCTCAGGATATGTTATAGCAAAACGAATTTCGTGATCTATTGCTATTTTAAGAGTATCATGATGGATATTAAGAGAAGTGGAACCCCAGTCTATGGGATAAAGAGGTGTTTCCAATTGAAATCCTTTACAGTGTATTTGCCACTTAGTACTTTGACATTTATGTAATAAAGAAAGAGGATTAAAAAAGGGGTATATTGCTTTTTAGATAGTTTTTATCAATTTAGGTCCCAAAGAGTTGAAATAAAGAAAAACGATTACTAGATAATATAGTGCGGTTGCCATGATGGGGCTGCAGGTTCGCAAGTAAGTTTGCCATATGGGAACTTTGTGAATTAGTTATAAATTATAGTCGCTCTAGAGGAGGGCAATATTATGCGTCAAGTAGATTTTTCACCATTTTATCGTTCCACAGTAGGTTTTGATCATCTTTTTAACTGGTTTGATTCTAGAACACAACCAGAGGAAGTTTCTTCTTATCCCCCTTATAATATCGAGCGTTTAACTGAAGATTCTTATAGAATTTCTATGGCTGTTGCTGGTTTTTCTCAAGATGAAATTGATATTGAAACGCATTGTAACCAGCTGATCGTTAAGGGAGACAGAAAGTCTAAAAATGATGATGAAGAGCGAGAATTCCTTTATCGAGGTATTGCTTCGCGTGCTTTTGAACGGCGTTTTCATTTGGCTGATCATGTTAAGGTTATTGGGGCAGAACTTGGAGATGGGCTTCTTCATATTCAGCTTAAAAGGGAAATGCCAGCTGAATTAAAACCCAAAAAGATAACCGTACAGATGTCACCATCCATTACAAAAAATGATAACAGCGACGTTATCGTGTAAAGAAAATTTAGAAAATATGAGATCGGATAATTATAAATTTTTCTGAAGAATAAAAAACGCGAGGCAAAAGGTCTCGCGTTTCGTATGTGTTTTCCTAAGAACGAAGCGCATTTTAATAAAACAGCTTATCTCGAATTTTTGATAAAATGTCATTGCACATTATTCTACGTTGAAGAAAAAGTTCATGTGTGTGCAATTGAAATGCATAATGATTCACTTTTTAAGTAAGCTTATTTTATAGCATTTTAAAAATGGTCGGAGCGGCGGGATTTGAACCCACGACCCCTTGACCCCCAGTCAAGTGCGCTACCAAGCTGCGCTACGCTCCGAGTTCGTGTAAAACGATTAAATGACTGTTTCTTTAAAGGCAAGAGAAAAAATAAACAGAATAAAATCTAAAATGCTCTTGCACTTAGAGCTTTTGAAAGTAAAATTTTTGGACATCAATATTTTGTTGTTAATTCAAGATAAACAACGAATTTGTAAAATTCTTTGTGATCATTAAATTTTTAGCTCTATAGTTAATAGATGTATGCATTTAATTACTTTTGAGATTGTGAGGAGGGGGTAAGATTGGTGAATTTAGGGGTATGAATTGGAGCAAATGAGTGCTGAAGGTATATTTTTTTCTTACCTAATCGTTACTTTTCTAAAAAGATAAAGATTTTCAAAAGAAGAGGAGTGAATGTATGGTTTTGAAAAGTTTTCGTTTTTTAGAGTTTTATAGACGAGGTATTTTCATTTTATATGGATAAAAAATTGTAAGTTCTGGATTGTATAATCACAAATCTCATTTTACGGGTATGTATTTTTACCGAAATAAGCAAGATCAGAATGCTTTAATTCATGTTTTGTTTTTTTTTTTTCTAAAATATCAGATAAAATATTGTAGAGGAAAAACTTTCAAAGTGTCTATTGAACTAAGAAAAGAGTAAAGGATGAGCCGTTTTTCGGTAATAAATTTGACGCAAGCAGCAGTGGATCGTGTTAAAGCGATTATGGATGCAAAAGATGCACAGGGTATTCTTGTTGGTATCAAAAAAGGTGGTTGTGCAGGGATGGAGTATACAATTACTCTTGTCAAAGAAAAGGGGATAGATGCGGATGTTGTTGAAGTGAATGGTGCCCGTGTTTTTGTAGCACATGATGCGGTATTATTTTTATTAGGGACGCAGATGGATTATGAAGTGACAACGCTTCGGTCTGGTTTTGTCTTTAAAAATCCTAATCAAGTATCAGCATGCGGGTGTGGCGAATCGGTGGAACTTCGTCCTGCTACGCAGGATCAATATAAAACAAATTGAGCTGAGCTAAATTATAATTTAGTAATTTTAGAGGGGCTTGTTCTTTTAGGTAGAAGAAATCTACTATTTTTTATCGTTCATTTTTAGCTTGCTTCCAAAGTGCTTCCATTTCATTCAAGGATGCGTCAGTGAGCGTTTTAGATTGAGTGGATAGCTTTTCTTCAATATAGGCGAAACGATTTCGAAATTTTATATTCGTTTTTTTTAATGCTTTTTGTGAATCAATCGCTAAGTGGCGCGCGAGATTAAGAAGTATAAAGTAGAGATCTCCAAACTCTGCTTCTATCTCTGAGTTTTGTTTATTTTTGATGGCTTCTTTGAGCTCTTCCAGTTCTTCTTCTATTTTTTCAAAAACTTTATCACTTTTTTGCCAATCAAAACCTACTTTAGCTGCTGTTTCTTGTAAAGCAAGTGCCTCTTGGTTTGCTGGCTGGATTTGTTTTACTGTTGCGAGTATGCTTATGGAGGAATTGTTGTTTTTTTCTTCGCACATTCTTTTTTGTTCAACCTGTTCTCTTTTTTTTATATATTCCCACTCCTCTTTTATAAATCCTCGTTTTTTTTGCTCGGCATTTCCAAAAACATGAGGATGGCGTCGAATCATTTTTTCCGTGATTGCATAAACAACATCTTCAAAAGTAAAGCTGCCTTCTTCTTGTGCTATGGTAGCATGATAGGCAACTTGTAAAAGAAGATCCCCAAGTTCTTCACAGAGATCCTTTCGATTTTTTCGTTCAATGGCATCAATGACTTCGTAAACTTCTTCGAGCATATAGGGTATGAGGGATTCAAAAGTTTGTTTTTTATGCCAGATACAACCATTATCAGAGTTTCGTAATGCAGTGATAATTGCAGTGAGATCTTTGATATCTTTTGAGGCCAACATTTTGCACTTCCTTTGTAAGCAATAGAGCTTATGTTAGATGTCCCAACGTCTATGTAACCACATCCATTGTCCAGGATATTCACGGACCCAAGATTCAACAATATCATTTAATTTTTGTGTAGAAGCAGCTATATCGATATCATTTTTTTCATCACGTGGAAGTTCTACATGTTCATATAACTCTAAACGATGACGTCCACTAGGCAAACGAATACAACGTGCTGGATAAATATCACAGTCATATTGTCGAGCAAGTTTTATAATTAAGGGGTTTGTTTTAAGAGGTCTGTTAAAAAATGTTCCCATGATACCGCGGCGAAATTTTTGATCAACGAGCATACCAACATTTTCACCTTCTTCTAATTTGGCTGCTAATGCCCATGCTGCACCGGCCTTGGAGGGAACAAGATGTCCCATAGAAGTTTGTCGTGCTTTAAGGATTCGTTTGGCAACATAGGGATTATTGGGTGGTCTAAATAATACCGTAACATTAAGATCAAAACTTTGTGCACAAATAGGCAGAAGTTCAAAATTGCCAGTATGTGCGGTGAAAAAAATATGTGGTTTTTTTTCATTTTTTAATCGCTCAAATATTTCAATGCCTTTAACCTCAATGAAACCTGGCTCGTCTGCATGAGGATCAAAATCAAAAATTTTATCAAGAAAAATATATTCAGCTAGGAAACGTCCTATATTTTCCCACATTTCTATTGCAATCGCACGGAGTTCTTGCTCTGTTTTTTCTGGATATGCACTCCTAAGGTTTGCAAGTGTGATTTGATGACGATGTACAAGGGGACCAATTTTTTTTGCTAACCAAGCAAAAAAAGAAATTCCCATTTTGGCTGGAAAACATTTTAGAATAAATAAAGAACCAAAGAGTAGATATGCCCATAACAAGTAGGATATTTTTTTAGCTATAATTTTAATACGATATATGAGATTTTTAAGAGAAAGCTTCATCATGATTTAATCGATTTTAAGGATAATTTTACCAAAAACATCACGACTCTCCATTCGTTTTAAAGCTGTATCAATTTCATCCAGCCCAACAATTGTATCAATGACAGGGTGTACGGCTTTTTGTGCCATTTTTTGCATGGCATTTTTCATATTTTCCATACGGCAGCCAAATGAACCGAATATCTTAAGCTGTTGCTGGAATAATTGCATGAGATTTATTGGTGCTGAAACACCAGAGGTAGAACCGCAAGTCACTAAGCGTGCTCCTTTTTTCATACATAACAGAGAACCGTTCCATGTATCGACACCAACATGCTCAAAAACAACGTCAACACCTTTTTTTTGGGTTAATTTACGCACTACACCTTCAAAACGATCTTTACGATAATTAATCACATGATCTGCCCCAAGAGAGTGCGCTTTTGCAATTTTTTCATCTGAACCTACAGTTGTGATAACTGTACAGCCCATGTGTTTTGCAAGTTGAATGGCTGCAGAACCAATACCTGAGCCACCAGCCTGTACTAGGATTGTTTCTCCTGCTTGTAGTTTTGCGTTATCGAAAAGCATATGTTCTACGGTACCAAAAGTAATTGGAGCAACTGCTGCTTGCAATTCATCACATTGGGGAGGTGATGGAACTAATAAACGTGCTGGCAAATTGACAAGCTCACACGCAAATCCATCAAGGTGAAAACCATAGACTCCCTTTACATTACTGCAAAGATTATCCCGTCCTTCATGACAAGCTTGGCATACTCCGCAGGTTTGTGCACCATAAATTGAGACAATCTGTCCAAGTTGGAGATGTTCAACGCCATCTCCTATTTGTATAACCTCACCAGAGGCTTCTGCACCAATGATGAGTGGCATTTTTCTTTTCGCAAAAGCCATGCCACGCCATCCCCATACATCAATATGATTAAGAGCAACGGCTTTTATCCGCACAGTTACTTCACCTATACTAGGTGAAGATGGCGGGGAAATATTGGTGATTTCAAGCCGACGATCATCGAAGAGTTGCAGTGCACGCATTATCATCCCCCTTAAATATATTATTGGTTAGCGTTATAAAATTTTATTATTACAGGATTATCCTTTATATGCAGTGATAACAAGACTCATATTTTGACCACCAAATCCAAATGAGTTTGACAAAACCGCATTGACACAGGACTTACGGCTATGATGAGGAACAACATCTAAGGGGATAGTAGGGTCAGGATTATCATAATTTATTGTTGGTGGGAGTATTCCCGATTGAATGGTTAAAAGCGAAAAAACCGCTTCTATTGCACCAGCAGCAGTTAATGTATGCCCAATCATTGATTTATTAGAAGAGACAGGAATATGCTCTAAAAGATCACCGAATACTGTTGATAATGCAAGATATTCCATTTTCTCATTTTCAGGTGTTGAAGTTCCGTGGGCATTAATATAGTCAATTTCATTGATGGTTATTTTTGCATCGTTTAAAGCTTTGCGAACGGATTCAATTGCTGGTGATGCATCGGGTTTTGAACGTGTACGGTGAAAGTCATCGGCGGTTTCTCCACAGCCAGCTAAAATTCCTAAAACTGTAGCATTACGGTTTAATGCGCTTTGAAGAGATTCAAGAACAAGAGCGCCTGAGCCTTCTGCCATAACAAAACCATCTCGATCACGGCTAAAGGGTTTTGCTGCTTTTTCTGGAGGCTCATTCTGAGTTGAAAGAGCAGATAGTAACGAAAAACGGATGAGAGATTCTGCTGAAACTGATCCATCTGTCGCAATTATGAGAGCTCGATTTGTTTCTCCCCGTCTAATAGACTCAACACCTAATTGAATTGCTGTTGCACCAGATGCACAGGCAGTGGAAAGTGTAACAGGAAGTCCTTTTGTGCCAAATGTTTTTTGAAGTTTTTCTGCAATTGCACCAAATTGTGTGGCTTCAAAAAGCGTCTCATGGAGTTTATCCTTACAGACTTTAAGAAGATGTGCATAAGAAGGCTCATTATTGAATTCCTCCTCTTGATCAAGACTAAAACGTGCTTTCCATTCAAGTTCAACAGGAGGAGCAGCTAGAAAGAGTGGTCCATTAAATTTTTTTTTATCAATAGCAGCTTGTTCTAAAGCTTCTTCAGCAGAAAGATATGCAAGCTTCTCAGAGAGAGCTGAAGCACCAAGTGTACTTTCTTTAAGAAAATCAATTGTTCCAGCAATATATGTATTTAATCCCTCAACGGGAAAACGTGTTATTTTGTGGATACCACTTACACCACTTGTTAATTTTTGCCAATTTTCATGTTTCCCTTGTCCCAGTGATGTGACAATGCCTGCACCAGTTATTGCTACAAGTGGACGCCCAAAATGATCATGATATTTCACTATAGAAATTCCCCTTCAAACAGCTGTAAGACGCACAATACCTTCAGCTCTTTTTATACCAATAGTTGTAACAAATATTTCACGTACTTCTTTAGAAAAAGGTTTTTCATGAGGACTTAACGCTGGAAAACAATGTTTTTTTTCAATTGAAAGTGCTGCAAGAGCTAGAGCTAGAGGAAATTGTGCTTCCCGCATATAACCAAATAATGTTGTAATGCCACGGTAAGATAGATCAGCATTATCAAGAGCATTTTGTTCTGCTTTTGTTGCTTCGTGAGCTCCTGAGGCTGCTGAAATGGCTAAGGCAGATTTAGCGCCCGCAGTTTTTAACATTGTTGCAATTGAATCTCTAAGTGGAATTTTGGTTCTATCTGTTTGGTCTGTAATAATTTGGCTAATTTCAGCATAAGCACGTGCATTGCGTTTTTTGGCATGTTCTCCACTTTCAATAACTAGGAAGATCCCACCAGAACCTGCTATGACACCGCCGCCTGGATAGATTCCACGATCCCACACTGGGCTCCATCCATTATGGGTTAAAAGACCACCAAGCTCATGCGCCAACAACATATCATAACTTTGTGCATTATAGGAACTTCCTACAAGAGCATGGGTGCTTTGACCTGATTTAATACGAGCTACAGCAATTTGAAGTGCAGAAAGACCACTGCCTTCTTCTCCCATAAATGTACGAGATGATCCAGTGACTTTATGAACAATTGAAATGTTTCCTGCCAAAAGGTTTGAAAGTTGTGCCAAAAATAATGTTGGACGAAGTTCAGTTGAAAGAGCAACATTTAACATAGAAGTATGATCGGCAACTGCGCGAGCTTTAGAAAGAATCTGTGTATCAACAGTAATATCACGTTCTCCCCCACTTGCCGCTACGATCATATCCATTGTTGAAGTGAGTTGTTCATTATTTTTCATGCCGGCATCATCAAGAGCAAGACCAGCCGCATAGGTACCAAGACGCTGCCATGTTCCCATTTGCCGTTGATCACTTTTTTTAGGAATTTGTAAACTCCAATCAATTTCGGGCAATTTATGAACCGTGTAAGGTGAAAAAGTTGTATAATCTAGGTTTGGTGTACGGATTGGATCATTTAAGAGATTCCAATGTTGATCAGTTCCTGCCCCCAAAGAGCTTATGAGACCTATACCAGTGATGAATACAGATTGATCATGCATGGCGAAAAAACTACTCTGCTTGTTTTAAGGCAACGAGATCATCAATTTTTGCACAAAGGTTTTTAAGAACAAAGTATTCTTCTGTTGCAACGGTACCTTCGTTGACTTCTTGTGTCCATTGTTCTAGAGGGACTTTTATTCCGAAAGCTTTATCAATAGCGAAAACAATATCAAGAAAATCAAGACTGTCGATTCCTAAATCGTCAATTGTATGACTCTCAGGTGTAATTGTATTGCGATCAATTTCACTGATTTCTGCAATGATATCAGCAACTTTATCAAACGTGGAAGGCAATGTACGGATTCCTTATTATAGAGTTAGTAAATTCAAAATACATTTAATATTGTTCTTCTAGCCTTTTTTCTCTTTAAAAAAAAGACTTAATCCAGAATATAGCTGTCTTTATCTATAGAGAAAAGAGGTTTACAGTACATGAAATACTATATCTCAATATTTAAAAAACTTTGAAATTTTATTGCGCATTTATTTTACAAGACTATTTTTTCTATTGGCAGCAAGGACAGCAAGGGCTGTTATATTAACAATTCCCCGAGAAGTTACTGAAGGCGTTAAGATATGGGCGGGACGTGCTGCCCCGATTAGAATAGGACCAACATGGAGTGCATTTGTGAGGCTTTTAACAGTGTTGAGCGTGATATTGGCTGAATCAAGTGTTGGAAAGACAAGCAAATTAGCTTCACTTTTAAGACGAGAATTAGGAAAAACACGATCACGAAAAACTTTGGAAAGGGCAGCATCAGCATGCATTTCACCATCTGCTTCTAAATCAGGGTGTAATTTGGCAAGAATTTCTGTTGCACGTCGCATTTTACGCGCACTTTCTGTGTTTTTAGAACCAAAGTTTGAGTGTGATAATAAGGCTGCTTTTGGTGTTATTCCAAATGCTTCAACTTCTTGAGCTGCCAACACAGTCATTTCAGCGATTTCTTCTGCAGAAGGATTTTCATTGACGTAAGTATCTGTGAGGAAAAGAGTACGTTGTTGAGAGATAAGCAAACTCATAGCAGAAAAACGGTGAACATGAGGATCAAGACCGATAATTTGTTCAATCAATTCAAGTTGACGTTCAAAGCGTCCTTCTAAGCCGCAAATCATTGCATCTGCTTCTTCACGCATAACGGCAAGGGCAGCAATAGCCGTTGTTGATGTTCTCACTACTGTTTTTGCCATTTCAGGCGTAACACCACGCCTCCCTGTATAATGAAAAAATAAATTAACATAATCACGAAAACGTGGATCATCTTCAGGGTTTGTTAATTCAAAATCTATACCAGGACGAATTCTTAAACCAAAGCGTTTCAATCTTGCTTCTACGACATGTGGACGGCCGATAAGGAGGGGCGTTGCTGTTTGTTCTTCAATGACAACTTGTGCTGCACGAAGGACGCGTTCATCTTCACCATTGGCATAGATGACGCGTTTACGTTTTGCTGTTTTTGCTGCAGCAAAAACAGGTTTCATTGTTAAACCAGAAAGAAAGACAAATCGATTGAGGATATCGTAGTAGGCCTCCATATCTTCAATGGGACGAATGGCGACACCAGTTGTCATTGCTGCTTTAGCAACAGCGGGGGCAATACGCAGTATTAAACGCGGATCAAAAGGAGAGGGGATTAGATAGTCTGGTCCAAAATTGGGTGGTTCTTTTGAGTATGCACGTGCTACAACATCTGAAGTTTCTTCACGTGCAAGGGCAGCAATCGCATGAACAGCGGCCATTTTCATTTCTTCATTAATTGCACTAGCACCTACGTCTAATGCACCACGGAAGATATAGGGAAAACAAAGGACATTATTAACTTGATTGGGATAATCAGAGCGTCCTGTGCAGATCATTGCATCTGGTCGTATAGAGCGTGCTTCTTCAGGCATAATTTCTGGTACTGGATTAGCCAGTGCTAAAATGAGTGGATTTTGAGCCATTCTTTTAAGATATTCAGGCTTTAAAACACCACCTGCAGATAGGCCTAGAAAAATATCCGCATCATCAATAATATCAGATAAAGTTCGTGCGTCCGTTTTTTGTGCGTAATTGATTTTCCAACGATCCATAAGGGTCTTGCGACCTTCATAAACAACTCCCTCTAAGTCACTAAGCCAAATATTTTCAACTTTTGCCCCAAGACGAACCAAAAGATTAAGGCAAGCGAGGGCAGCAGCACCTGCACCTGAGGTAACTATTTTTGCATTTTCAATTTTTTTTCCTGAAAGATTTAAGGCATTTAATACAGCCGCAGAAACAATAATGGCAGTTCCATGTTGGTCATCATGAAAAACTGGAATTTTCATTTTAGCACGAAGCTTTTCTTCGATGTCAAAACATTCAGGAGCCTTAATGTCTTCAAGATTAATACCACCAAATGTAGGTTCTAAAGTCGATACCGTTTGTACCATTTGTTCTATATCGGATGCATCAATTTCAATATCAAAGACATCAATATTCGCAAATTTTTTGAATAAAACGGCTTTACCTTCCATAACTGGCTTTGAAGCAAGAGGACCAATATTTCCTAAACCAAGAACAGCAGTTCCATTGGATATAACAGCGACTAAATTAGAACGGGAGGTATATTGAGCAGCAAGATTAGGATCTTCATGAATTGCAAGACATGGTGCAGCAACACCTGGAGAATAAGCAAGAGCTAAATCACGTTGATTATCAAGAGGTTTTGTTGCTTGTATTTCCAATTTTCCAGGTTTAGGGTACTGGTGATAAAAAAGTGCGGCACTGTCAAGTTCAGCTTTTGGTGAACTGAAATCACTATTTCGTTCTCTAGACATTTTTATGATATCCAAGTTAGCGTATGTGTATATGAGATGTTCCATCTACGATAAGGTTTTGTCCACTAATAAATCCTCATTTCTCTGAATATCAAAATGCATGAGTATGAGAAAATTCTTCTGGATCGTAAAACCAGTTTGATGATTCTTTTTGTTTGTGTGCATGAATAATTTCATTGATAGCAGCACGATTAGTTTTTTCTTTCCTTAATAAAACCCGTAAAAATTGATTAGTCTACAAACGAATAAAATATTACTAATAATTACATTACCAAGCCATTATTTTTTTTGCAATGCTTACAACTTAAGGAAAGAAAAGAAGAGTGTTTTCTATTAACTTCATCTTCTTTATTTAAATTTCTATAGGGAGGTAGAAGAAATTTTAAATAACAATTTGCAATTTATAAATTATTTTTGCAGCTATTTAAAAGGAAATTGGAACTTTAAAAATGGGAGTTGTTTTGTTTATTATTCAATTGAACTCTTAATAATGCAAACTTTATAATTTATAATGAAACATCTCGTATGTTGAATGAGAAATTTGAATACAATAAGATTCTTTTAGCTCAAATTCATCTAATATAATAAAAAATATTTACTTACATAATTCAAACGAGAGTAATATGTGGATAAAAAACATTAAAAAAATAAATAGAAGTGTTTCTATGAGCTATTTTAATACAAAAGCATGAATTTTTTTCACAATTAATAAAAATAATTATTACCGATTTTGTACCTTTATGAAACTATGAAAAATAAAGGAGTTAAGAAAAAGATAAGGAAATAGAAAACATGCTTTATCATTCTTAGAATGATACGTTGTTTGATAAGCCATTACGCTTCTTTAGGGTTATTGCTTAGGATATCAAAGAAAACCGCATGCCAATTATCCCAACCTTTGAAGTACAAAGCTACAGTTGAAAAAAAAGCATTCTATGATGAGCCATTAAAACAACTGGAGAGAGAAAGTGGAAAAAATATCTTTTTCCACTTTCTTATTTGTTATTGGATTCGACCACTTGCATGAGCAAGCATAGTATAAACTTTTCCGGTATCTGATATCAAGTACTTGCGAACTGAGTTGGAAGAGCCAGAACTGCGCGATATATCACGTAAGAGCTTTTCGAAATCTGTAACATATTGATTCACTGAACGTTTAAACCCAAAATCGCTCATATATTTTTTCTTAATCATTTCAAATATTTTTTGTCCATTTAAGGTATAAAGGCGTTCTGTTACGATGTTTTTTTGTCCACGTTGATAATGATCCCATAGCTCAATAATGGCATTGTGATTAATAGCTTGCACTATACCAGAAGCTAATGAATTAAGAGAGCAGTTTGCAGGAGATGGTTTTGTTTGCACTGATGTTAAAACATCATCACTAGGGGGAGCATCATAAAATGTTTCTTCACGTGAAGCTCTTTCTAAGAGATTTGATACCCATTTATTTGGTCTTTTTTTGCTTTGATCTTGTTGCAAAATAGGCTTAGGTGGCACAATCTTTTTAACAGACTCAGTGGAACTGTCACTTTTTTGATTAAACATTGATGATGTAGGAAATGCTGATATTAGCTGTTTTTGTGCGCTCTTTTGATCATTTTGTATAACACTGACTAAATCTTGTAACGCTGTAATCTGTTCATTCAAAGCTGTGCGAATTATTTGCGTTGTTTCTTTTGTTTTTTCTGGAAGTTTTTTTACATTTTCATTGATATCATTATTAATCTTTGAAAGCTCTAAACGAACTTCATCAGCCGAGCTACGTATATCTTCTGCTGCTTCTGAAAAACGCGTTGATGCTTCACTAACAAGCTTATTAAGTGATTGTTGGAATGAATTTGTGGAGTTACGCGCATTCTTATCAGAGCGTTCAAGTGCTAAGTTGAAGATTTTTTCATAATGCCCAATCATTTGATTAATTTCATGAGACTTTGAAACAAGAGCATCGCTTAATACAGAAAGCGTATTATGTTTTTCTTCAAGTGTTGCACTAAGTGAATTTTCAGACTGTTCAAGAACATGAATAGTTTGGGAAAGTGTCTTTGCATGTTCACCAAAACTGCTCGTTATATGATTAATTTGTTCAAAGGTACTCTTTGAAAGTCCTTGCAGAATTTCAACATTAGTATTGAGCGCTTGATTTGAAGCTGACAAACGCTCTGCTACTTGGTCCGTGTTGCGGAAAAAATTATTCGTACTCTCATTAAACTGCCCATCAATATTTTGAACAGCCGATAATAAAACATTACTATTTTCCTGAAAATTGTAAATTGATTGATTCAACTGTGTTAAGATGGATGAGACATTATTAACAAGCTCTTCCTTCATAATCGTTATTGTTTGAAGTGTTTCAGAGTTAGCTTTGGTTAAGCTATTCACTAAAGATTCATTATGCGCATAAATTCTTTGTTCAGCATCTTGTGTGGAAAGAGAGAGTTGTTCACCGATATGCTGTGTTAAAGAATCAATTGATTCTGTCGTATTTTGCGCTGCTTGATTTAAGTGATTTGTAAGCTCTGTTATTTTTCCAACATGTTGTGAAATTTGTGTTGTTGTTTGATTTCCAGCATCTTCCAGACGGCTCGTTACATCAGAGAGCTGATATCCTAAATTATTTTTAAGATTTTGCATAGAGTGATGAAGAACATCACAGCGTTCATTAAGAACTTGTTCTATTGCTGTTGTTGATGTGTGAATAGTTTCATTCAATAATGCTTGTGCATTATGGCTGGCTGTTGCGAAAGCTTCGACAGTATGCGCTGTTTGTTCAGACAGAACTGACAGAACTTTTTCACTGGTATCATAAACAGTTTTTTTGACATTTGATACAATGCGATTGCCTGATTCTGAGAGAATATTTTCTGCTTGTGCAGTAACATTTGTAACAGATGAAAGAATTTGTTCACTCGTAGAAGAAAGAATATCAGAAGCTTTTATAATCTTATTATGCAGGTTAGCTGTCACTGTATTAACAGAGTCTTCTAAGGTTACACGCATATTGTCAACACTGCTTTCCAGCGCTTGTTGAATTATCTGACTTTGCTCATTACTAATCATGAGAGACGTTTTTAATGTGTCAGAACGTTCCTCAATAACAGATGTTTGCATATCAATGGCTTCACAGATTTGGCTAAATTTTTCAGATAATGTTTCCTCTAGCGTTGTTGTCCGTTCAAAAATTTTGTGTGCACGATCTTCTAGATCTGTATCGAATGATTCCATACGTGTTTCAAGGGTTTCAAAGAAAACACCACTCGATTGAGAGAGCGTATTTTTTAAAATTTCGGCATGGCTTTCAAGGTTTTTGATATGATCTTGAACCGTTTCAGTAATGTTTTTATTATTGGCGACAATTGCACTCTCAACTAAATCTATTTGTTGTTTCAATGCAACATCGACACGTATATCACTTTTTGCAATGAGATTATGGATTGTTTCCATGCGTTGTTCAAGTGTGCGTGCTTGATCGGCAAGAACTTCATTGAGAGAAAAACTATTAATCGCTAAAGAATCGCGCAGAGCATCGGCACGGATATCAATATTTCTCGCTTGTGCTTCTAAAGCATCTTGGGTTGTATTACAACTTTGTACAATGACATCTTGTAACTTTTCAGTGCATTGGATGATGTTTGTAATATGATTTTCAGCTTGTTTATCAACGACTTGAACATTATCAGCCAAAACTCTTTCAATATGAGAAGTATTTTGGGACAAAACATCAATTTGATTTCTTAATGTATCCGCAATTTTATTTTTCTCGTTATCGAGCATGTCTGCCATAAGAGCTCGTTGATCAGAAAGTTGTACTTTAAAATCTTGTGAACGTTCTTGTATGATATCAACAATGGCATTGTCGACATATTGAATTTCTTCTCTCAGACTTTCTTTACTTTTATCAATTGCAGAAAGAATAGCTTCACGTCCATTTGTAAATGCATGGGTAATGTCTGCTGTTTTTTCTTGGAGGTTCTCATTTATTTTCAAGACATGAGCTTCCAAGAAGTTACCAAGTTTTTCAGCATTATCCTCTAAAGCCTGACTGCGTTCTATAAAGGAATCAATGATGGAATCACTATGTTCTTTAAGAGAAAGATCAACAGTTGCTAAACGTTGTTCAAAGGCTCCAATTGCTTGCGAGGTTACGTTATCAAATTTAGAAGAGAGTTTATGTGCTTGGTCGTCGAGCTTTAAGATCTTCTCATCAAAATTCTGTAGAGATTGATTATTACGATCAATAAGAGCTTTATCCAAGGCTTTAAACTTTTCATCAACAGCGTGCAAAGTTTGATCTGTTACTGCTTGTATATGTGTTGCAATTTTAGCAACATGTACTTCTGCTTTTTCAGCTGTTTCATTAAAAGTTTTTTCTATTTGTTTTTCATTATGATCAAATCGTTTTGCAAAGCCATCGAAGTTTTTTCCTAATTCATGAAAAAATTCCGTGTTTTTCTGCTGAATTTGTGTTGTTGTTTTGTTAAATTTTTCAACAAGCTGATTTGTTACGCCATCACCAGCATAGGAAAGTTTTTCAACGAGGTCTTCGCCTTGTTTTTGTAAAGTTTGAGAAAGGGTTTGTGCAAGCTTTTCAACATTGGTTACAATGTTAGAGGTAACCAAACCAAATTCATCACTCAGTTGTTCTTGGGTTCCTTTAATTGTTGATTGTACGCGATCTGCATGATTCAAAATGGCTATACGTTCGTTACTTAATTCTTTGATTAATGTGTGAATGCGTGATTCATTCTCAGCATAGGCTTGTTCTAGATTGTGAACTTCACCTTGTATGATTGCTTCAAGTTCAACAGCACGTCCGAGAGTACGTTCAATACCTTCGTTCATTGCCGCTACTTCTTCACGAATGGTTTGCCCTATAGCAATAGCTTGTTTTTCAGATAGATGTTGTGGTTCACTAAGGCGCTGTGCAGCATTGGTCATAAGAAGCGCAATATTATGCAAGTCATTTGAACGTTTTGTTAATTGAGCAACGCCCCAAGATATAAGGATAGGAATTGCTGTTCCGGCTGCTACAGCAAGTCCTGTTGGGGAGGTAACAAAAGTGCTGATATTGGATAAGGAGCTGAGTCCGGTAGGTGCGAGCTTATGCGCAATAAAAGCTCCTCCCGTTGCCCATAAAGCACTAAGCGCTGTTGTGTACCAGTAGACTCGAGAGGAAGAACGCTGCTTGAATGGTCCAAAATTTACAGGGGTTGTTATATCATCATTTGCGGGAAGAAGTTTTGTAGGCAATAATGTATTATGAACAGTTCCACCTGAAATATCAGGTGAAGGTTTTGGAGCAAAAAGCTGTTCAACAACGGATTTATCAATAACAGCTTCATCATGAATATTAGAAACAAAAGTTGACGTACCGTTTTCAGCAAAAAATTCTTCTTCTGCCATTGCAATTTTTTGAATCAGATCATCGACATTAACAACATTTTCAGAATTATTGGATGATATCGTTTCAAATCCTGTGTCATCGAAATCAAAGTTCATAGCTTTTGTGAGGGCTTCTTCAACTTCGACTTCAAATGTTTGCAATTTTGTTCTGCGTGCCATACTCGCCTCGTACTCTTACAGCCGGAAAAGGGATACGTCCTCTTCCACATAATTTCTACATACTAGCTGTTAATTATTTAGAAAGGAATATGCTTAGGGAAAAATTTTAAAAACTTATCAAGATAAAGTTAACGCGGTTTCTTGTACCCTGTTTGAAAATGTTATAAAATATAGTAAAAACAATTTATTATTTAAATCTAACTAAAACAAAAATACTGTTCACAACTTGTGTTTATAGAAAGCTTTATAAGCCGGCAGTCTTTGAAATAAGGACAATTTAATAGCGGTTATATATACAGTAAGGTGCGAATGCCTTTCTTTAATATCGATAATCGTTCATAAATGTTGTTGTCCGCTTACTTTTATTGATTCTAAACGAAGCAGATTCATCATCACATATAGTCCGTAATAGCTTAGGATGTATAAAAGTATGCCTTTGAATTGTAAGCTCATAAAAAAGTAAACGTAGAAAAATTTTTAATTTAATATAGCTTTTCGTAAGTTGTACTTTATTATTGTCTTAAAGAGCCGTTTTTTCTCTAATTTCAGTTGTTTGTTGCTGAATTTTTAAGCTTCTACGTTGACAATTGGATATTTTTCAGTCGATATGCATGCACGAATATTTTTATGCAATCTAGATAAAGGTGTAAGAATAATGGCAGAGCGATCACAACACCTGCAAGATGTGTTTTTAAATACGGTGCGTAAGCAAAAAATTTCCCTTACAATTTTTCTTGTCAATGGCGTTAAACTCACGGGTATTGTAACTTCATTTGATAATTTTTGTGTTCTTTTGCGCCGAGATGGACACGCGCAATTGGTTTATAAGCATGCTATTTCTACGATTATGCCTGGACAGCCTGTACAGATGTTTGAGGGTGAAAGTCCTGAGTAAACATATCATTTTAAGATAGACCTCTTATCCCATTTAAAAGTACTTAGATTGCTATGATAAATGAAAATGAGAGATTAGGAGGGGTATTTTCGCAGAATACAGAACAGGTGCGCGCACTTGTTCTGATACCGATTTTTCAAGAAAATAGAAGTGAAAGCTCTTTGAGAGAGTGTTCTATATCTTCTCGTGTTAAAGAATCATTGGGGTTAGCGCGTGCTATAAGGTTAGAAGTTGTTAATTATGAAACGATTAATATTGCAACGCCTCGCTCTGCGACTCTCTTTGGAAAAGGTAAAGTAGATGCGTTAACCTGTTATATAGATGAATATTCTATTGAGCTTGCGATTGTAGATCACTTTTTAACGCCAGTACAGCAGCGTAATTTAGAAAAATTATGGAATTGCAAAGTTATCGATAGAACGGCTTTGATTCTTGAAATTTTTGGGGATCGTGCACGAACAAAAGAAGGAGTTTTGCAAGTAGAGTTAGCGCGTTTGTCCTATCAAAAAGGGAGGCTTGTGCGGAGTTGGACGCACTTGGAAAGGCAACGGGGGGGGCGTGGCTTCCTAGGTGGACCTGGTGAGACGCAAATTGAAGCAGATAGGCGTCTTTTACAAGAGAAAATTATTCGTATTCGCCGCGAATTGCAAACGGTTATTAAAACACGTGCACTTCATAGAGCAAAAAGGAAAAAAACATCTTATCCTGTTGTAGCAATGGTAGGATATACGAATACAGGAAAGTCAACTCTTTTTAACCGTTTAAGCGGTGCAGATGTTTTAGCAAAGAATATGTTATTTGCAACGCTTGATCCGACTTTGCGCAAAGTTGTGCTTCCCCATGGAAAAACTGTTCTTTTGTCTGATACTGTAGGGTTTATTTCTAACTTGCCAACGAATTTGATTGCAGCTTTTAGAGCAACCCTTGAAGAAGTGGTTGAAGCAGATCTCATTCTTCATGTAAGAGATATGTCAGATCTTGATCATCGAGCACATGCCCAAGATGTTTTAGAAGTGCTTTCAAGTCTTGATATCGATATTGATGATATGGAGCATATCATAGAAGTTTGGAATAAGATTGATATGTTAGATGAGCAAGCATTGAATGTTTTACAAACAAGCGCAAAGACGCGATTAAATCCTGCTCTCATGGTATCAGCACTTAAGGGGGATGGACTCGATCAATTATTAAGAGCCATTGAAAAGCGAATTTTTGGAGAGGTGCAAAGCATTGAATATCTTTTACAACCTCATGAAATGTCGCTTATTGATTGGTTTTATGAAAACTCTGCGGAAATAGTGCAAGAAGGGCATGATGATGGGTCTATTACCATTAGAGCGGTTGTTACTTCTGAAGCAAAAAAACAACTAGAGAGCCTCAAAAAAAATATGAATTAAGTTCTTTAAAGCTATTGTTGAACATTTGTGCTTAAATTTTATATTTTTATTATCTCAAAATAATATGACAGCAAGTTAAGAGGATAGTTACTACTTTCTCTTAATAAAACAATATGAAGAAGTATTTTGCTGGTTAAAATAAAGATGAGTCTTACATGTAATAAAAGACTATTCGTACGTACCGTATGGCGAAGCATTTTGATTGTTTTGCTATTACAAATGCTATGTGTATCTTTGATTTGGTTGTATTATTTTGTCCAGCCCCGTGGTTACCAAGCAACTTTAACATTTTCATTATCTGATTCTGTAGGAAAGCCATTACCAATTAAAAAGCAAGACAATGTTATCGCCTTTTTGTTTTCACAGCTTATGTTCTTCAATGATTCGAATTTTTCTTTAAGTGCTTCTTATAAGAAAAAAAATCATGAAAATATCCGTTTATCGCGTCATGGTGATTTTATCGATCTTACTTTTGAAGCCGAGACACTTGAAGCAGCTCAACGTGGGTTGGAAACTTGGTTTTCCGCATTTTCACAAGCAATCATAAAACAGAAACAATTCTTGTTAAATGATAAATTAGAAGACAAACAATATGATAATATTGCAATCCTTAATATCGTGCAGGAATTTCGTAAATCTATTGATTCTTTTATTCAGCGTGGTGTAAAACAAACAGAGCTTTATGATCTTTCGATGCAATTAACGCAAGCAACTTTAAAACGTATTCATTTAACAAGTTTGAATTCAACGATTAACATGATGCGTGAAAATGGGCAGTCTTTACTGTCTTTATCGTTTATTGCAGGCAATTCAGCAATTGCTGCTCTGGAATCTAAACGTGATCTCTTGGAAACACAAAGAGCACATATGGCTGCACAATTAGGGTGGACACATCCTCAAATTAAAGCGATGACTGCAGAATTAGAGACAGTTTCTCATCAATTAAAAAATAAAATTTTACAAATCGTTTATCAAGTTCATTCAGATGAGGTTATTGCAACGGAATTAGAAAAACAGCTTCAAAAAAGGGTGAGTTTTTTTGTAAAAGATCAATCCCAATCTTTGAATGAAATATTTAACGAGTTTGAAAATAAAATAAAAGCAGCAGTCGATGCCCAAAATGAAGCGATGAGCAAGTCTGCTCAACGAAGAGAAAAAATTATTGATTCATATCGGAGATTGAGTGATGATCCTTTTCTCTTACAAAATACAAATATCCACGTGGTCGTGCCAACAACGTTAGCACCAATTTCTTTTATGGCTCTTTATGGAAAAAATATTCTTGTGAGTGCATTGGCCAGCTTCCTTACTCTTTTGCTAGGAATATTGTTATTCTATCCGTGCTTTAAAAGGAAAAAAGACCAAATCTCAGAAGAGGATTTGAGATCAAAAGAAAATGGTCTTAAGAAGAATGAGAGTATTTTAGTCTCTCAAGAAATGAAAAATTTTGAAGCTTTTATTACGATAGAGGGATTATCTGATGTTTTGAAATGGCGTGCTTCAACCATTATTTCAATCATTGGACCAGAAGCTGCACGGACAGCGGCAAAGCTTTCACTTCATCTCACAAAAGAGAACAAAACAATTTTGTTGGTCGATATTTCTGGTCAACAAATAGAGAAAGTCATTGGCCCACATCGCGGACTGAGTGATATTTTAACGGGCAATGCCAAGTTGCATGATGTTATTTACCGTGATTATGATACGGGGGTTGATATTCTTCCTCAGGGGTTAACAAGTGCTATTTCAGCACAAGATTTTTCAAATGATATTTTTCATATATTACAAGAATTTAAAAAAGAATATGATTTTATCATCCTAGAGATGGCAAGCGAACCAAAATATGGAGTTGAGCAATTTGCAGAGCTAACAGACTATTATATTTGTAATACTGTTCTTAATGAACAAGAATGGATGATGCGTATGGTAGACAGCTTTCCAAAGACTGTTTATCGCGTTGTAGCATCATAAGCTTCGTAAAAAAGAAATATGTATCGCATGTTATAGTGGTACGCTTGTTTTTTGCTAAAATTGTAGTACATACTAAAATAGACAAAGAGTTAATGTTTAAATTTTAAAATGCATTTTAGTTGGAGAGAAGCGTGGGGCAATCAGATATGGCAGTAAAGAGATTAAACAATAGCATTTTAACGCCTGTGCAAAAGGAAAATAGAAAACATATACAGGTGTGGCTTTACTCTATTTTATTGCTTTGTTTGGCAATTGTCTTAGTAGGTGGCGCTACTCGTTTGACGGGATCAGGATTATCTATAACGGAATGGAAGCCAATACACGGCGTTATTCCACCGATTGGTGAGGATCAATGGCAAGAGGAATTTTTAAAATATCAACAAATAGCACAATATAAGCTGCTTAATCCTGATATGACCTTAAGTGCTTTTAAGGTCATTTTTTGGTGGGAATGGGCGCATCGTGTTCTTGGGCGTCTTGTTGGTCTTGTCGCTTTATTGGGGCTCATTTGGTTTTGGGCGACTAAGCGTGTTGAAAAAAATATCTTACTCCCGCTTATTGTTGTACCTATTCTTATCGCCTTTCAAGGCTTTATTGGTTGGTGGATGGTTGCTTCAGGGATTGGGCAAAGTAATTTAACAAGTGTGAGCCAATATCGTTTGGCATTTCATCTTATAACGGCATGTTTTGTTATTGTTTTTGTTACTTATTTATCTCGAGGGCTTGCAGAATATTCAGAAAAGCCAGCAAATAAAAAGGTGCAATATTTTGCGGCATGGCTTGTTATTCTCGTCTTGATAGAGATTTATTTCGGAGCTTTGGTTGCAGGGCTTCATGCTGGAAAAGTCTATAATACATGGCCGCTTATGGATGGGCAGATTATTCCTGATGGATTGTTGCAGCATCGTCCTGTTTGGCTCAATTTATTCGAAAATTCCTTAATGGTTCAATTTATTCATCGGTTTTTTGCTTATTTTTTATTTATTGTCTCAGTTGTTCATGCTTTCTATGTACAAAAAAATGTTCCACATTCAACTCATTCTCGTCGTGCATTTCTTATTTGTGTTATGATTATTATCCAAGCAGTCTTGGGTATCTTAACAGTGTTACATGAGGTTCCGATAAGTTTAGGGCTCATTCATCAAAGTATGGCACTAGCCGTGTTATGTTTTGCGGTTGCACACTGGCGAGCAACGAAAGGGGCATATCGCGTTGTTGAATAAAAGTTTGTGGGTAGGGAGGTTTAGTCGCTTGCAAGCATTAAATCGAGGTTCTGGATAGCTGCAGCTGATGCGCCTTTTCCTAAATTATCGAATATGGCGCTGAGATTAAAAATACCTTCACGATCATTTCCAAATACGAACAGTTTCATACCATCTTTATTGGCTAAACACTCTGGATTAAGTCTTTCAAGTGAAACAGTTTCTTCTTGTGATGCAACTAAAATGGTATTTTGTCCATCGTAATGGTTTGCAAGAATTTCGCGCAAATCAGAACAGTTTGCTGATTTTGTGAATAAATGGCGATGCAGAGGAAGATTCACAATCATTCCTTGGGGAAAACGACCCACACTTGGTATAAAAACTGGGGTTTGATTGATTTGTCCATAGATCTTGATTTCTGGCACATGTTTGTGTTCAAGATTAAGACCATAGATAAAATAATTGCCCTGAATATTTTGTTGAGATTGATTTTCCATTTGTAAAATCAACTGTTTTCCACCACCGGTATAGCCGGAGATTGCATTAATCGAGATGGGATAATCGGCGTCTAGCAGTCCTGCTTCACGGAGTGGGCGAATCAAACTAATGGCACCGGTAGGATAGCATCCGGGATTGGTTATATAATGTGCTGCTTGGATGCGCTTTCTTTGTCCTGCTGTCATTTCAGGAAAACCGTAAACCCAGTCTGGTGCAACACGGTGGGCTGTCGAGCTATCAATAATCCTAATGTTTTTATTTTTTTGAAGCCAATGAACCGTTTCGCGTGCAGCATCATCTGGAAGACACAAAATAGCAATATCGGCTTGATTAAGATAGTCTTGTCGCAGATGAACATTATGGCGATCTTTATGAGCAAGAGAGAGTAGTTTTAAATCTGTACGCCTTTCTAAGCGTTTTTGTATTTGTAGTCCGGTTGTGCCATGTTCACCATCAATAAAAACTTTGGTTAGCATTCTTATTTGCCTTCGTATTAACTTTGCCTATTATATTCAGCTTTTCACATTATAAATTATTTTTAATCATTAAATTATTGAATTTCTTTAGATTATAGATATTTTTTGTAAAAGGTGTAAACAAATAAGAGTGTAAAAAAAGAAATGTAATCTCATTTTTTACTATTCTCGAGAGGAAAGTTTTTCGCTGTTTTTATAACAAAGAATAAGATAAATATTTGCCTCATTATTTTTGAGTGTAAGTAGTTTAAAATGTTTGGTTTGCATGGTTTGCTGTGTTATCGTTCTTTGACTTTATTTTTTTATGTTAGGAATGTGTTTTATGACTCAGCAAGAAAATGACGCACAAAAGCGCTTTTTTAATGATAATTTACAAACTGTTGATGGTGCAATTTTTGACGCAATTAGAGGGGAGTTTGAGCGTCAACAACATGAAATTGAGCTGATTGCTTCAGAGAATATTGTTTCAAGAGCGGTCCTTGAAGCGCAAGGGTCTGTTTTAACCAATAAGTATGCAGAAGGTTATCCAAGAAAGCGCTACTATGGTGGGTGTCAATTTGTTGATGTCGTTGAAGATTTAGCTATTGAAAGGGCAAAACAGCTTTTCGGTGCTGCGTTTGCGAATGTACAGCCTAATTCTGGTAGCCAAATGAATCAAGCTGTCTTTTTAGCTTTACTTCAGCCTGGTGACACATTTATGGGGTTGGATTTAAATGCTGGAGGTCACCTTACGCATGGTTCACCTGTTAATATGTCAGGAAAATGGTTTGATGTTGTTTCCTATGGTGTGCGTCAAGAAGATCAGATTATTGATATGGATGAGGTTGAGCAGCTTGCAAAAGAACGTAAGCCAAAACTTATTATAGCAGGGGGCTCATCTTATCCACGGCTATGGGATTGGAAACGATTCCGTGAAATTGCAGATGAAATCGGTGCTCATTTACTCGTTGATATGTCTCATATTGCTGGTCTTGTTGCTGGTGGCGTGCATCCTTCACCTGTTCCACATGCGCATGTTGTAACAACAACAACACATAAGTCGCTTCGAGGTCCTCGTGGTGGTTTAATATTGACAAATGATGAGGCTTTATCCAGAAAAATTAATTCTGCAATTTTTCCTGGTCTTCAGGGTGGTCCTTTAATGCATGTGATTGCCGCAAAGGCTGTTGCGTTTGAGGAGGCTTTGCGTCCCTCTTTCAAGAGTTACAGTGCCAATGTTGTCGCTAATGCGAAAACTTTAGCAAAAACATTACAGGGTAATGGTTTTAATATTGTTTCTGGTGGTACAGATAATCATTTGTTGTTGGTTGATTTACGTTCCAAAAATCTAACAGGTAAACGTGCTGAATTGGCTTTGGGACGTGCTCATATTACCTGCAATAAAAATGGCATTCCTTTTGATTCTGAAACGCCATCTATAACATCGGGAATTCGTTTGGGATCACCTGCTGCCACGACGCGTGGTTTTTTAGAAAAAGAGTTTATTCAAGTTGGTCATCTGATTTCAGAAGTTCTTGATGGTCTTCGGAGTGCAAAAAGTGATGAAGATAATCATGCCGTTGAAATGGCTGTTGAGAAAAAGGTAAAAGATATAACGAATCAATTTCCTCTTTACTCTTATCTTACCACTCGTTAAGGATACAAAGGATGCGCTGTCCTTACTGCCAATATGAGGATACACAGGTCAAAGACTCTCGTCCAGCAGAAGAGGGGGCAGTGATTCGCCGCCGCCGTGTGTGTTCCGTTTGTGGTGGTCGTTTTACAACTTTTGAACGTGTTCAGTTGCGTGAGCTCTTGGTTGCTAAAAAAAGTGGACGATGTGAACCCTTCGATCGTGATAAGTTAATGCGATCAGTTGATGTGGCTGTACGTAAGCGCAATATTGATCCTGATCATATTGAACGAGCAATTTCTGGCATTGTACGCCAGCTTGAAAGTTTGGGAGAACCAGAGATTTCTTCAGAAAAAATTGGGCATCTTGTGATGGAAGCATTGAAAAGAATTGATGATATTGCTTATATTCGTTTTGCTTCTGTGTATCGAGATTTTCGTAATGCAAGCGATTTTCACGATGTTATAGATGAATTGTCAAAGGGTATCGCGGATACAGAATCTCGTTTTGATGAATAAAAAAGTGCAAGATGAACGGTTTATGGCTGCAGCTATTCGTTTAGCAGAACGTCATGTCGGTCTTACAGGTGAGAATCCTTCCGTTGGTACGTTAATTGTGCGAAACGATAATGGTGCTGTGGGGGCTTTTATTGTTGGCTATGGCGTAACAGCTATTCATGGGAGTCCTCATGCGGAAGTGCAAGCTTTACACATGGCAGGTTCTTTGGCTCAAGGAGCGACAGCTTATGTTACTTTAGAACCTTGTGCGCATTATGGAAAAACTTCGCCGTGTGTGAATGCGCTTATTGATTCAGGTGTTTCTCGAGTTGTTGTTGCGCTGACTGATTGTGACAAGCGTGTTGATGGTCATGGTATTGCTCTTTTGCGAGCGGCGGGTATTGAAGTGGTTGAGGGCATTTTAGCTGAAGAGGCTTTTGAATCCTTATGGACGCATTGGTGCATAAGGAAGATACAACGCTGTGCGGTCACTTTTAAAATGGCAATTTCTGCCGATAATGGTGTTGGAAAAAGAGAGAAGGGCAGCGTAAAAATTAGTGGAACACTTTCTCATGCCCATACGCATATTCTACGTGCTCAAAATAATGCTATCCTCGTTGGTATTGGTACTATATTAGCAGATGATCCACAACTCAATTGCCGCTTGCCAGGGATGGAGATGCGCTCACCAATTCGTATTATTTTGGATGCAGATTTATCTATCCCCCTTGATGCAAAAGTTGTCCAAACAGCCATAAAAATTCCTACATGGGTTATTTGTGATGTGGATATTTCAAAGAAAAGCAAAAAAAATGCATTGGAGCAATATGGTGTGTCTGTTTATTCGGTCGAGATGAATAATGGTTGTGTAGAACCCTTTGCTCTTTTACAGATGCTTTATAAACATGGGATTAATAGTGTTTTATTGGAAGGGGGTGTCAAGACAGGGGAAAAATTTTTGAATGCTGGTTGTGTTGATCATTTGATATGTTTTCATACCCCCATTGTTTTAGGCAAAAATCGTATTGAAGCCCCTCATTTTGGAAATTATCTCTCGCAGTTTCATGAGATTGAGACAAGAATGTTTGGAAATGACCGTTTTTATAAGTGGAGACGTAAGACATTATGTTCACAGGAATTATAACGGATATTGGTTGTGTTGAAGATGTTCAACCTTTAAAGCAGGGGATTCGTTTAAAGATTTCTACCCGCTATGCTATAGAAAGCTTAGCAATTGGGGCGTCAATTGCTTGTTCAGGAATTTGTCTGACAATTGTAGAGCGAGGATTAAAGCAAGAAGATTCCAATTGGTTTGTTGTCGAGGCGTGGGAAGAAACATTACGTTTAACGAATCTTGTACAATGGATAAAAGGAACTTTTGTTAATTTGGAACGTTCGCTTCGATTGGGTGATGAAATGGGAGGACATTTAGTTTCTGGTCATATTGATGGTTTGGCTGAAATCATTGATCAAAAAAATGAAGGGGATGCAATTCGCTTTTATTTAAAAGTTTCAAGACAATTTATGCCTTTCATTGTTAATAAGGGATCTATTGCTCTTAATGGGACATCTTTGACTGTTAATGGTGTTGAGGATTGTGTTTTTGATGTTCTTATTATTCGCCATACACTTGAAATGACAACGTGGGGACAAGCTAAAATTGGAGATCGGGTCAATTTGGAAATTGATCAACTTGCTCGTTATGCTGCAAAGCTTTTTACTTTAAAAAGAGAAGGTGAATAAGCCAACACTCTATTGATTGTTTTCAGAATTTTATGCTTTATAACCTTGATTTTTTTGATTCGTTTTTTGTGGAATTCCATTATGATGAAAGAGATACGTAAAAAGCCTCACGTATTGATTGTTGAAGCACGTTTTTATGAGGGGATTTCTGATGCGCTTTTGAGAGGTGCAGTGAATACTTTGCAAAAAGCTGAAGCAAGTTATGATGTTGTAACGGTTCCTGGAGCATTAGAAATACCAAGTGCAATAGCTTTTGCTGAACAAAACAAGATATCGTATGATGGTTATGTTGCTCTTGGTTGTGTTATTCGGGGTGAAACATATCACTTTGAAATTGTTGCTAATGATTCTTGTCGTGCATTGATGGATTTAACTGTTCATCAGCACTTGGCTATTGGAAATGGTATTTTGACTGTTGAAAATGAAGAACAAGCATGGGTGCGTGCAAAACTAGATGATAAAAATAAAGGTGGTTTTGCGGCTGAAGCTGCTTTATGTATGATCGCTCTAAAAAAGAGATTTGGAGATAATCGTTAAATATGGCTGATATAAAAAGCAGACATTTTTCGCGTTCAGCCAATAAACGTGGAGCAGCAAGACTCGCTGCAGTTCAAGCACTCTATCAAATGGATATCGTGGGTTCGGGGGTGATGGAAACGGCAGCTGAGTATGAGGCTTATCGTTTGGGAAAAGATATTGATGGAGACCAATATCTTGAAGCTGATTTTCAATGGTTTTTGGCTATTATAACGGGTGTTGTAAAAGATCAAAAGCAGCTTGATCCGCTGCTTCATCAACAGCTTTCTGCAGAGTGGTCTCTTTCACGTCTTGATTCTATATTGCGAGCAATTTTACGAGCAGGTTTATGGGAGTTGATCAACCGTAAAGATGTTCCCGTTGCAGTTGTCATGAATGAATATGTTGACATAGCAAAGGCGTTTTTTGAAGGTGATGAGCCAAAACTTGTTAATGCAGTTCTCGACAGTATGGCAAAAAAAGTCCGCCTCTAAGAGCTACAAATCCCCCTATTATAGATCTGATATTATCAGACCTATAATATTGAAACGGTATGCAGACTATATAATTTAGTTATGGGGTGGCAAATTCGCAGGGCCTTTTATAATTTGAATTAAGAAAGGATGTTCTTTCGTTACAGTTGGCGTTGTTTGTGTAATAAAATCAAACACTTGACCGTCTTGTAATCCGTAATTTGCAACTTTTGCAACCTGATTATTTTTATTGAAGTAAATGGCTAAAACTTTGCGATCAATAATCTTTGTTTTCATAAACTGCATCCCACGATAACGTGTCTGTGAGATGTAATAAAAAACTTCATTATCATATTTTGTTTTTAATGAAGGGGTCCCTAAAGTTAAAAGAACTTGCTCTTGACTTGAGCCAATAGAGATAGAACTTAGAGCATTTTTATCAAGAACATAGCCCTCTCTATAAATTTGGCTCGAACCTGAAGAATCAAGAAGGCTACACCCAGCAAGCATTCCTATGCTTGCTATTGATAGACCAATCAATAATTTACGTTTGATTAAGGCTATTATGTGAGGCATTTGAAACAATGGTATCTCCTTTTTATACTGAGATGTAGGACAAGAAGGCAACCTCAAGTTTTTTCTAATTTTAACTTAATCTACCGTAGCTTACACTGAGTTTCCCTGTTATAAAGCAAATTATGCCATATAGAATTTCTTTAGAAAAGAAAAAAATGCATAAATACTTGAGATAAATAAAAACATAGTGCTTTACGCGTTTTTATGTTTGGGAGTTGTCAATGAATGTTCAAAATGTTCCTCAAATGACATTTGCTTTGGCTTATCCAATATCTGTACGTTCTCTACCTGCTAAAGGTATAAGGGTTCATTTTTGTGCAAACAAAAAAGAATGTACACATTTAGCCCAGAACCATGATTTAATTGAAGTAAAATCTTGTGAGGGAAAATTCCATATTTTCCCGTGGAAAAAACGCGGAGTGCGTATAAAAGGTCTGTTGCAAGCGCGTATACTACAGTTATGTGTTGTTACATTAGAACCATTAGAAAATATCCTTTGTGAAAATATTGAGGTTGTTTTTGTTCCTGAAGATTCAAATTTGATGAAGCCCCAAATATCAGAGGATACAGGGGAATTGTTTTTAGATGTGGAGGGGCTTGATACTCCTGAAGTGTTTTATGATGATAAAATTGATATTGGCGCAATCATGGAAGAGTTTTTTGAGTTGTCTATTAATCATTATCCACGTAAAGAAGGGATAAAGATGAATATGGTTGAAAATTTAGAAGAAGCAGAGCGAAAATTCTCTCCATTTTCTGTTTTGAAAAATTGGAAGTGATTGTAAAAGCATACAAAAAATATCTATTGTATGCTAAACGGTATTTTCTGCGGAGCGATTTTCGCAAGATGTGCTGTGTGAGTATTCAGGAGCTAAAAATCATAATATGTATTTAAAGATGTAAATGAGAAGATGTGGGATATGCAAGCGTGATTAGAATTTCTGTGGATGTCATGGGCGGTGATTACGGTCCAGAAGCAGCTATTGCAGGAGCAGCAATTGTACAAAAATATTTATCAAATATTTATTTTCTATTTTATGGAGTAGAGGAGGCTGTTCGTCCGGTTTTAAAAAAATATCCCTGTTTGGATTCTGTATCGCGCTTTTGCCCTACAGAAAGTTATACACGCATGGATGAAAAGCCAAGCCAAGCACTTCGTAATGGACGTGGTAAATCATCAATGTGGTACGCCATTGAAGCGGTAAAAAATGGTGAAGCTGATGCTTGCATTTCTGCTGGTAATACGGGTGCACTCATGGCCATGTCTTATTTTTGTTTGAAAATGCTTGCAGAGGCTGAACGTCCTGGTATTGCGGGTATCTGGCCAACACTGCGCAGTGAGAGTATTGTTTTAGATATTGGAGCAACAATTGGTGCCTCTGCTAGTCAGTTGGTTGATTTGGCGGTTATGGGAGCAGGTATGTTTCGCGCTTTATATCACACTGAAAGACCAAGTGTTGGGCTTTTAAATGTGGGGGTGGAAGAGGTTAAAGGACTTTATGAAATAAAAAAAGCAGGAATGATATTGCGTGAAGTGCAATTAGAAGGATTGGAATATAAAGGATTTGTTGAGGGCAATGACATTGGAAAAGGAACAGTCGATGTTGTTGTGACAGAGGGGTTTTCTGGTAATATTGCTTTAAAAACCGCAGAAGGAACCGCGCGACAGATAGGAGAGATTTTAAACTCTGCAATGCGCAGTTCTTTTTTAACATCTCTTGGTTATTTTTTATCACGGGGTGCTTTTCGTATACTGAAACATAAAATGGATCCTGATAGGGTGAATGGAGGAGTGCTTTTAGGTTTGAATGGTGTTGTTATAAAAAGTCATGGCAGTGCTAACGCTAATGGCTTTGCTTCTGCTATCCGTGTTGGTTATAAAATGGTTAATAATGGACTTTTACAAAAAATAACGGCTGATTTACGGCGATTTCATGAAAATAAAGAAACACTTTTTGACCAAGAAGATGAAGTGGTGATGAATGGAGAGTCCTTATGATAAGCTCTTATAATAGAAATGAAAAATTTGAAGAAAAGGTAAGAGCTGAATGATTCGGTCAATTATACGTGGTGTAGGAAGTGCTTTGCCGAAAAGAAGTTTATCAAATGAAGAGATTGCAAAGTTTGTTGAAACGTCAGATTCATGGATTGTTCAGCGTACAGGAATACGCCAACGTTATATTGCCAGTGAAAATGAAACAACTTTTTCTTTAGGAGTTGAGGCTGCGCAAGCAGCACTTACAAATGCTGGTTTAACAATAAAAGACATCGATTGTATTATTTTAGCAACGTCCACCCCGAATCGTACTTTTCCTGCTTCTGCTGTTGAAATTCAGCATGCTTTGGGAATGAGCCATGGATTTGCTTTTGATATTCAAGCTGTTTGCTCTGGTTTTATTTTTGCTTTAACAACAGGAGATTCTTATTTACGGTGTGGGGGAGCTAAAAGAATTTTAGTTATTGGATCCGATACATTTTCTCGAATTTTAGATTGGGAAGATCGTACGACATGTGTATTGTTTGGTGATGGTGCTGGTGCTGTTATTTTGGAAGCACTAGAAACTGAGGGGGGTATTGCTTTTGAGCGTGGTATATTGTCTGCGAAATTGCGTTCTAATGGTGCTTATATAGATAAGCTATATGTTGATGGTGGACCTTCAACAACACAAACGACAGGCTATTTGCGTATGGAAGGACGAGAAGTTTTTAAATATGCTGTTGGTATGATAACGGATGTGGTTGATGATTGTTTTGCAGCTGCAGGTATGGATTCTTCACAACTAGATTGGTTTGTACCTCATCAGGCTAATAAGCGCATTATTGAAGCATCTGCTAAAAAGCTGGGAATTTCACTAGATAAAGTTGTGATTACCGTTGATCAACATGGTAATACGTCTGCTGCATCAGTTCCGTTGGCTTTAACAACAGCTGTTTGCGATGGAAAAATAAAAGAAGGAGATCTTATCATGTTAGAAGCCATGGGAGGTGGATTTACATGGGGAGCAATTCTTATTCGTTGGTAAATTATGGCTACTTGACCATATTTCAAGAAAACGTATAAGTCATTTTGTAATTTTTAATATTTTAATAGGTGGTTATAATGACAAGTAAGACAGTAACGCGTGCAGATTTAGCGAGCGTAGTTTGTAAAAGAGTGGGCTTGTCACATACTGAATCAGCAGCTTTAGTCGAATTGGTTTTGGATGAGATTTGCAACTCACTTATAAGAGGTGAAGCGGTTAAATTATCTTCTTTTGCAACTTTTCAGGTTCGCAGTAAAAATGAACGTGTTGGACGCAATCCAAAAACAGGTGTTGAAGCACCGATTCCGCCGCGACGTGTTGTGACGTTTAAGGCTGCCAATGTCCTTAAACAGAGAATTTTAGATTCGCATCGTGCAAAACAGAAAAAATGATATCTCATAAATAAATGCCATGGTATGTTTGGTATTTGTTAAAGAAATGTATAAAATAAGGGTCTTTATTTTTTAGAAAAAGACTGGTGAGTAAGGTATCAATGATGGTCTTATTTTTGACTAATCTTGTTGAGAAATTGAGACAGAATGAGTCATTGTGAAGTAATTTATTTTGTTTTAAATAAGGTGTTACAAAATGGATAAAAGCTCTGATGCTTTTCGCACAATTAGCGAAGTAGCGGAGTTATTGGAGCTTCCGCAGCATGTCTTAAGATTTTGGGAAACACGTTTTAGGCAGATTAAACCAATGAAACGTGGGGGAGGAAGGCGCTATTATCGTCCGGTCGATGTTGATTTGCTCAATGGTATTAAGCAGTTACTATATGATCAGGGTTATACGATAAAAGGTGTGCAACGCCTTTTGAAAGAAAATGGTGTTGCTTTTGTGACTGCATTGGGTAATGGTGATCTTGATGCTATGAATGTGGTCATAGAGAAGAAACATGCAGGACAAACTTCTGAAAATGCTAGCAATAAGCCTAAGAAATCTTCTTTTGGGCTTTTGAGTTTCATGAGAAATGAGGGAGAAACATCTGTCGGTTCTGTGAATCTTTACAAAGATAAAACTGATAAAGCATTGTTACAAGAAATTCTGTTTGAACTCATTGAATGTAAGCGTGTTCTTGATAGAGCACGATAATAATATTTTTTTATTTTATATGTGTTTTGTAGATATTTAGATGTTTTATGGATGTGCCCAGAATTTTATACGTTCAGCGAGTAGTCATATATCGTATGTGTATATTTAACGAGTTTTTTATAAGAGTTTTTCATTTGGTAAAACATGAAGAAGAGAAAGAATAAACGCTGAGTTTTGCCATTTTTTTTGATTTGGCTTTATAAAAATTAAGGCAATATCTCATCAGTGTAGATTGCGGGATGTAGAATGCCATTAGCTTACCAATTCATGTGCTTGTTTTAAAGAGATGTTTCTTAAGGCTTCTTAATCTTATTTTATCATAATGCCTCGTGAATGATTAATGGTAAACTCGTTGAGTACCGCTATTTTTATACTTATGAAGGTTCAAGTCGGCATCATCATTATAATTATAGCCTGTTCTCAATGACTGCAACAATTCTTAGCACTTTAGGCGGTTCATTGTAGGCATTTTAAAAGTCCTTTCTCAATAATTTTTATCCACGCACTCATTCCGCTTGTTTCGTGCAAGCAAATGATTTTGATAGATTCAACATAAACATATTAAAAATAAGAGAAGCCTATGATATTCGAAACCTTATTTAATATGAATAACGATATATTATCATTATAAATCAATATATTGTCCTTTTTATAAGGGCTTATCTTACGAATAAGAAATATCATTGTTCAGCTAATTTTACATATTTTTTATTAATAAATATAATCTTGTTTTCAGTTTTCTTGCTTGATGTTTCTATAATTATTGTAATGATCTATCCATCATAATAGCAGAATTTTTTTATTATAAAGGTAAAAGATTAATGTTATTATTAATATTCAATTGTCTATGATTTTTGCATTTAAACAGCTCATAGCTTATATTCAACTTTTTCACCAATCCACCTTGTAGAGAAAGAGCACGTTATTCTTTCTGGTGACAGGTCATTGTGCATGAAACAAAAACACACTACAATATCAAATTATTTCATTTTGTACAAAAACTGAAAATTTATAGTAAAAAATTAACGTATTACCATCTTCCGTGATATTATGCATTTATTACACGTTGCAAATCTGGAGGTGTTGCTTCATTTGAGAGTTGTTTAATCACATCTTCTACAGATAAAAGGGTTTGATTTGTACTTCCTAAGCGGCGCATATTTACGCTGTTTGTTTCAGCTTCACGTTTGCCACATACCAAAATTACGGGGACTTTTTGTAAAGAATGTTCTCGTATTTTATAGTTAATTTTTTCATTGCGGAGATCTATTGTTGCGGAAAGCCCAACAGCTTTAAGTTTTGCTGTTATTTTTTGGGCATATTCATTTGCTTCGGATGTAATTGTTGCAACAACAATTTGTTCAGGAGCAAGCCAAAGTGGCATATGTCCAGCAAAATTTTCAATTAATATACCAAGAAAACGCTCCATTGATCCAAAAATAGCACGGTGGATCATAACAGGTTGACGTTTTTCTGAATCTTTATCAATATAGAATGCACCAAAACGTTCAGGGAGATTAAAGTCTATTTGTGTTGTTCCACATTGCCATTCACGACCGATAGCATCCTTTAATGTATATTCAAATTTTGGACCATAAAATGCTCCTTCACCTGGAAGGATGCTTGTTTTGATTTGTCCTGCAAATTTTGTTTCAATCGTTTTAAGGACAGATTCCATGATACTTTCTGCATGATCCCATAATGCATCAGATCCAACTCGTTTTTCTGGACGGGTTGAAAGCTTAAGACTAATTTCTTTAAAACCAAAATCGGCATAAGTTGATAAAATAAGATCATTAATACTGAGACATTCATCGGCTAATTGTTCATCAGTACAAAAAATATGCGCATCATCTTGTGTAAAACCACGCACACGCATAAGACCATGTAAAGAGCCTGAAGGCTCATAACGATGAACAAGTCCAAATTCAGCAAGTCTAATAGGCAAATCACGATAAGATTTTAAACCATGTTTAAAAATTTGCACATGACCAGGGCAGTTCATTGGTTTAAGGGCATAAACATTCCCATGATCTGAATCTTCTTCTGCTGAAATTACTTTGAACATATTCTCCTTATACCAACCCCAATGGCCAGATATTTCCCAGAGTGACCTATCGAGAACTTGTGGTGCATTAACTTCAGCATATTGATGATCATCAAGGCGTCTACGCATATAGCTGATCAAATTTTGGAACATTTTCCAACCTTTTTTGTGCCAAAAAATCATTCCTGGCCCTTCTTCTTGAAAGTGAAATAAGTCCATTTCACGTCCCAAGCGGCGATGATCACGTTTTTCAGCTTCTTCTAGCATATGGAGGTAGGCTTTTAAGTCATTTTCATTTGCAAATGCTGTTCCATAAATTCTCGTGAGCATTGGATTATTGGCATCGCCACGCCAATAAGCTCCTGCAACTTTCATTAATTTGAAAGCATTCCCAATTTGCCCTGTAGATTGCATGTGCGGTCCGCGACAAAGATCAAACCACTCCCCTTGATAATAGATTTTTAAATCTTGATTTTCAGGAATGCTATCAATAAGTTCAACTTTATAAAATTCCTTTTTCTCAGAAAAAACTTTTCTTGCTTTTTCACGAGACCAAATTTCTTTTCTAAAAGGTTTATTGCGTTGGATAATTTCACGCATTTTCTTTTCAATGACGGTGAGATCATCTAATGTGAAAGGTTGTTGGCGTGCAAAATCATAATAGAATCCATTTTCAATGACAGGACCTATTGTTACTTGCGTTTCAGGAAAGAGCTCTTGCACTGCTTCAGCAAGGACATGGGCGCAATCATGCCTTATGAGCTCAAGAGCGCGTGAATCTTCTCGGGTAATAATCTCTACTTGACCAGATTGTCCCAATGGATCCGATAAGTCTCGCGTGATACTATCAAGACTATAGGCGACTGCTTTTTTTGCAAGTGATTTAGAAATAGATTCTGCTAATTCCAAGCCTGTCATTTCGGCGGGGTAATTACGTTTTGAACCATCGGGAAAAAAAAGAGAAATAGAGCAAGACATAAAAACACCCTTTTAATCCAATTCCGCTAACGATTGCGGATGGTTTCGTGAAAATTGAGTAAAAAGCTTATAGACTAATTTTTTATCAATACATGTGAAAAAAGAAAAGGATTATTTGTTGTGTTTGTCAGAAATTTTCCAGTAACGCCAAGGTTTATAAAAACAGCAAGAATTTCCAAGCGATGGAGGGACTGGATCAAAGCCATCTGTTCCAAAGGGCCCACAACGCATGATACGAAAGAGTCCCATCCATGCACCAGCCCAAAGCCCATGGCGTGCAATCGCTTCATATGTATATTCTGAACAAGTCGGAGCATGGCGGCACTGATTACCTATAAGGCTCGAAAGTGTTATTTGATAGAAACGTATTAAGAAAATACCCAATAATCGTCCGGGTGTTTTTTGCCAAGTGCCTGTGTAATTCCGAGTCAACTTTTTTTGTCTAGATTGTGATTTGAACATTTATTTTTCTTCAATTTTTTGAATGCAGTCTATCATTGCATCAAAGGGTAATAGTGTTGCTGCATGGCGCACTTTATAGTCTTTAATGGGCTGTAAGCAAGAAAAATCCTCAAATGGAGCTTGAGGAGAAGGACCATTTTGCGTTAGCATTTGGTAGATAACTTCACGCAATATTTTAAGATCTTGAGTTGTTTGTCCGATGATATGAGATGCTAAAAGTGAAGCTGAAGCTTGCCCTAGCACACATGCATGTATTTCGTGAGCAAAATCGGTAATAATACCATTTTCCACTTTTAAATCTACAGTGATTGTCGAACCACAAAGGTGTGCATGTTTTCTTGATGTTGCATCAGGATTATTAAGACGCCCAATTTTGCCTATATGTGCAGCATATTTAAGTATTTTATCATTATAGATAGTATCAATCATGCGCTATTGCCTGAAATTTTGAAAGTCGTGATTGTTTAAACTTTTAATTCGCTTATATAGAGATTATACAAAATGAGATAGGTATGGAGCAAATGCTTTGTATAGAGTAAGCTTGGAGTTTTTGAATGCGTAATGTTGTTAAAGAAGACGCAAATTTATCTGAAGAAAAGCGTCCGAGTATTGAAAAGGTGGAAGAAGCGATTCGTACATTACTCTTATGGATAGGGGAAAATCCAAATAGAGAAGGGCTTTTAGATACTCCAAAACGTATAGCCAAGGCATATCGCGAGCTTTTTAATGGTTATAGTCAATCGGTTAAAGAAACCTTAGGTACAGTTTTTGAAGAGGTTTCAGGATACAATGAAGCCGTAATCGTAAAGAATATACCTTTTTATTCACACTGTGAGCATCACATGATCCCAATTATTGGGAAAGCACATATAGCATATCTTCCTAATGCAAAAATTGTTGGTCTTTCAAAAATTGTACGTGTTGTAGATATTTTTTCTCGTCGTTTACAAACTCAAGAAGCTATGACAGCGCAAGTGGCTCACGCGTTAAAAACGTATCTGAAGCCTCATGGTGTAGCAGTATTGATTGAGGCTGAGCACATGTGTATGGCTATGAGAGGAATCCAAAAACAGGGCTCTACAACAATTACAAAAAACTTTCATGGTTATTATGAAAAAGATCAAGCGGCACAAGCACATTTTATGATGATGGTTCAAAGGTCATAGTAAAGCCCATATTTCTCGTAATCTTTATTAAGTTATAAAGCATCCGGATAAAATAAATTATGAGAAAAAGAAAATTGGCTTGTACCTTTCTTTATGATTTGTTAAAGGCTAAAAACCAAGATTTTTTCTTTCCACGTGCGGTCGTGGCGGAATTGGTAGACGCGCAGCGTTGAGGTCGCTGTGGGGCAACCCGTGGAAGTTCGAGTCTTCTCGACCGCACCAGTTAGCAGTGAGTCTCTCCATAATGAGATGAAGTTATGTTAGAGAGAGGGGATTTATAGGCATTATAGAAAAATCTTTTTTGTATGTTATTTGTTGGTGTGTTGCCAATAATGTTTCGTTTTTTATTACTTTATCTATGCATTTGAAATGTTATATTTTTATAAGGTGGGGTGAAGTTGCAGTGAGAAGTATAATGATTCTGAGATATTTAACACTTCTTATTTGTATTTCTTTATTATCAGCGTGTAGTGATTCACGTGCTGTACTTTGGCATGGGGTGCATGCAACACCTTCTATGACTGCCGTAGAAAGGGAAGTTGAAGGGAAACCAGTTTCTCCAAAAGCCATCGTTCCAGTGTATGTTGCAACGAGTCGTATGATGCAAAATAATTACGCTCAACCTTATGGTGCAGAGCGATCAAATAAAGTTCATTATAATCGTGTTGACGTAGGAATTCCTCAGCAACATGTAAAGGGAGTTGTTGAAATAAATGCCTATAAACCTACACATGATAAGTATTTTGCAGCAGTAGCATTGCAAAAATACGATAATAAAGAACAGTTTAAACAGCAATTAAATGCTGCTTTAGCAAAAAAGCCAAAAGGAAAAAGAGAAATTTTTCTTTTTATCCATGGGTATAATAATAATTTTGCAGATGGTACATTTCGTACAGCACAGTTTACACACGATTATTCTTTAAATGTTGTCGCTGTGCATTATTCTTGGCCTTCGGCCGGATCAGTTCCTCTTTATATTTATGATCGTGACAGTGCTAATTTTGCCCGTGACGGATTGATAGAGCTTTTAACACTTATTAGTGAAACCAATGCTGATCAAATTTCGGTTATTGCACATTCTATGGGCAATTTTGTTATAATGGAAGCATTTAGAACGTTAGCGTTACAGGGAAAATATAGGCCTATTCGTCGTATTACAAGTTTATTAATGGCTGCACCAGATATTGATGTTGATGTATTTGAGCGCCAACTTAATGATATAAAAAAACTTCCGCAGCCAACCGCTATTTTAGTATCCAGAGCAGATAAAGCTCTTGCGGTTTCAGGACGTCTTACGGGTGGACATCATCGTGTGGGCGATGGCTCAGATATTGAAATGTTGCGTAAAAATGGAATAGCTGTTCTTGATTTTTCTCATGTGGATGGGGGAGCACACAATGTCTTTGCATCTTCGCCAACGTTGATGGCTCTTTCTCGAGAAGGTTCTTTGGCTTCCACAATTATGCAAGGTACAGAATTGTCACCTAGTCAAGCCCTTCTTGCTGATGGTAGTAGTGTGTTGGAAAAAACAACACATCTTATCCTTTATACACCTGTACGTTTTCTCTCTCCACGGATTCCACGTTGATCGTGAAAAGAGAGAAGGGGCTCCATCGAATAATGTATTGGAGGTAATATTTTTTAGCACTTTCTTTAGAATGGTCTTGTAAAATGAAAAATAAATAGCGGGATGAATGTAAAAAACAGTCATTAGGTGGGTTTGTGATGATTGCACGGAAACGCTATGTTAATACGCCTACAGTTGTTGATTATTTGTCTCATTCCGCAATTAAGTTATTAGACATTCATGCTATGCTTGTGAAGGTGAGAAAAGGTGATATGGGGGAAAAACCAAATTTATTGCGTCAAATTGATTCTACAAAAAAACAGTTAGATGAGATAAGCCATGCTCTTATTTTAGAATATCGTAAACGCCAAGAAAATGAGCGTTTTTTAAAACAAATTCTGCTATCCATTTCTGATCAACTTTTTGCACTTAATAATGGTTTTAAGGAAACAGGACGTCTTTTTTTTCAAGAAGTTAGAATACTTCAATCTCAGATGCAATGTTTATATGAGGGAAAGGAGAGGCTGCATTTGTTGAATAGCCAAGAATCTTTTTGTTCTCCGTCAAAGATTGATGAAGTCATTAAACAGTTACAAAAAGCACGAGAAAAGCTTATTCTTGAAAGCCCACATCTCTTTGAAAAAAGCACAAAAGCTAAACAATAAAAGTTCTTTAGTTGAGTAGATAGATAATTTGAATTTTACAGCAAAAACGCTGTTAGATAGAAGGCTATAACCTTTTTAAAGAAAAGAATTTGCTTTAATAAATGAAACACATGCCTTATATCTTTGCTAAAGTTAAGGCTGATTAATTAGGTGACTTTATTGAAAAAAATGTTTGTGGAAAGAATTTTACAAAAAACTTTCTGATTCTTTTAATAATAGCCCGCCGGATAATTTTACCAATGTCATGAAGTTGTTAGTATATTCATTAGGCAAATAAAAAGCAAGTAAAATAAAATAGTTATGTCTAATATAAGGGAATAGGTGAATCTTGATTCTATTGAGTTTTTTTGCCTCTATCCCTCATCTTTTTGAAGCTTTTTTATCGCCTCTATAGCGAACCTTTTGCGATCTGCGCTCTTTGTGTTAAAGAGATGCCATAGCATCATTTGTCCAACCAAAAATTGCTTTGAGTTGTGATACTATTGCACCAGAGTTAGCTGCGCGTGTTGCTGCTAATTTTTTTAAGCCATGTGCTGATTTTTTGATTTCTGCTACTTTACAAGCCTCTCGAAAAAGGTTGCCAAAACTTTCTTTAACTAGTTTTTTACCTTCTTTACCACAAATGAATGTTTGTTCTCCAATAGGACCAGCTTCAAGCGTTTTGGCTAATTCCGGTAAAATAGGTAGAAAGACATCTGTTTGGAATTTACTTTTCTCTGTTTTGAGATGAATAATATTGTCTTTGACATCTTTCCAGCCAATGCGAACCGCATCACCACGACGTAAGCCCGTATACAGAAGAATATCAATCCAAACGCGTTCATGGGTACCATGGGACCATCTTTGATAATATTTCTCAACATCTTCTTTTGTCCAAACAGGAAAGCCGCTTTTATTTTTAAGAGGAGGTTTTTTAACGCCTAAAGTTGGATTATTTTCCAAAAGACCTTGATCAATTGCCCAATTAAAAAGACCATTAAGGGACTTCAGAAAGTTTCTAGCCATTGCTGGTGTATCTTTACGCCGTTCAACACCGGCTATGATATGTTTCTTTTCAATTGCTTGGTATGGAATATTTCCTATGGAGTCGCATATCTTCATAAGAATGTATTCTTTTTGTTTCTTTGTAGTATTAGAGTAGCTATGCCAATTAGAGCTGTTAAAGTATTGTTTAAGCAGCCATGCAAATGACCCTTCAACAAGTTTACCGGTTTTTGATTTAGGAAGTATAAGCCCTTGTAACTCGGCAAGTGCGCTTTTGTAGTTATCAACAAACTCTTGCGTTCCATAGGTACCGCGTATTCTAATGCGTTTACCGTGACCAATACGTACATACCATACAATTTTGCCATGTTGAGTAATTTGTTTGATAGCCATAAAAGCGTTTATAGGCTCTATAATTCAAATGAGTGATTAAAGATCATACGCAACATTTACGTTCCTTTTGATAAGTTTTATATCTCTCATAAAGCACTTGCAATATGATACGTTTTGTATATATGCACTGATTACTCCATTGTGGATGATTCATTTTAATCAATAAGAATCGCTATTTGAAAGCCGCGTCATATCACTTGGCGCGGCTTTTTTTTATTTTACTCTCTCTTTTATGATATGTTTATAGCAATGCGTTTTATATGCGTTTATACACCATAAAAAGGCACGCCCCCCATATCTATTTTTATTCTGTTTTATCAGTTATATTGACAACATTATCGTTTTCATAAACCTTACATTTTTTTGGAACGACACTTACTTTACTTTGACTGTTTAATTTTGCATTGCCATAGGCTTTACCCCAGACCTTGGCATTGCCATAAACCCTAGCATTTTCATAAACGTGACCATTTTTAAACACAAGAGCCTCATCATAGTCCCAGCAATTGCACTCATGAGAGAGGTTATCTTCCTTTTCAATAAAGCCGCCTAAGGTACCTGCTTTGATATCAGCAAAATCTTTTAATGCTTTAATAATGAATTCAATTAAATCCATTTAGAATAAATAGCGAGTATCAGAAGAGGTAAAGTCATTCAAAAGCGGATAAATTTTTTTCAAAAGGTTTTTTAAATGCTGTTTATCCACAGCCTATGAGAGAGATCAGATCAGCAAAATAGTGAAATCTGCTATTCGTTTTATGAAAAAAAGACAAATGCACTATGTGCTTTAAAATATCAGAATGAGTATTTTGAAGAATTTTATTGCGAATTTTGCTTATAGGTTTTGAAGGTTTCTCACACCCTCAAAATACCTTCAAAAATATACCGCGGGTTGTATTTATAGGTTGTGTTTTAATATAGATTGTATCTCTAAAATGCTAATATATTGAAATATAATGATTTTTATTTTTCGATTGAAAAAAAATATATAAAGGGGGGTAAAAAGAACCCTCAAAATACTCAAAACCCCTAAAACTCATAGATGAGGCGTTCTTTGAAGGTTCACTCTATGAATGCAAGGAGATATGGTTGAGCAAATTTATCCTTTATATTTATGGGGATATTGATGTATTAACCATTGACGGGCTAAACAGTTTTGGTTAAAGGTCTTTTTATATAAATGTGGGGGAGAGATCTTCAGCAGTTAAAATAAAGCAGTTTTTGCGTGTCACTTTTTTGGTAACAGAGGCATGTGCTTTTGTTAAAAGCGTTATAGGGCAGTGGCTGTTTTGAGTGGACTTGTTAGAGGTTTCATGAAGTTCTTTTAAAGAGTGCTTCATGAATAATGCAAAGCGGGGGCAATCTGTATTGTTATTGATATTTTTACGCCAAAGTTCTCTTTTGAGAATTTTTCGTGCCATTGTTGTTTTCTTTGGCTTGTTTACAGGTGTAAATGTTTATGCGCGCTCCTCAGCTATTTTTCATTCCCCAACAGATAATTTTTCTCGTAGGTATTCAGAAAAGCAGCAATTAGAAAGAATTGAGAAATTACGGTCTTTAACGCCTAAAAGGATCAAGACGCCTTCAGAGCAAAATCCAGAAATGCTTTTGGGTGGGAAGCAATGTTTTCCCATTCATGCTGTTGTTGTTGAGGGAGTGCACCATGTCAAAAAGCGCTCTATATCAGCCGTAACAGAGCCTTATGTTGGAAGATGTATCGGTCTTGTCGATATTCAGCTCTTAATCAAGAAGTTAACCAAAGTTTATTTGGATCAAGGCTATGTAACGGCGCGTTTTTATATTCC